>JBATSO010000039.1:0-2177 GCA_049293335.1 Saccharimonadales bacterium (SeqCode) | reverse complement strand
GTAGTGGTTCCTGACCCAATACCACCAGCCGAATAGATATACCCACCGGCAACCGCTGTGCCCTGACCCCAAACTGCATTACTCAGGTTACTCGTGCTCGACCAGGCATCTATGCGCGCGCCCGTAGTTTGTCCTTTTTGGATAAGATCATTCGTCACATCAAAGTCAGTGTTGGTTTCGTTGTTACCAAGCATCAGCTTTTGCGCGGTCTCAATATACACACTAGGGTCTATGGTAAGCGGATAGGTCGCTTTGGCAAGACCGCTCGCATGTATGTTGAGCACACTGTTCTGCAGCGTAAACCACGTTTTTACTTGGCTGACTTTCCTGCCATATTCCAAGACAACTGGTTTTGGTATGGTAAAAAGCAACGTACTTTTAGCACTATTCGTACGAGCTTTCTCTAGTAAAGCAGCGTCTTTATCACTACCAGTCGTAACATTCCCAAGCAGCGCTGCATTAACGCCGTAGACTGCTATATCGCCATTGCGTTCGAGTCGAGCCTCTGTTCCGCTCGGTATTTTTAGTTTGTAGGCAAATGTTGCCTTATCATCTCCACGCTGGTTAAGAACCAGGTCTTCCCGAACTCCACTGCCGCCAAATGTATACACTTTTTGTGCATTTTGACCGTTTATAGGGTAAATGAGTTGGTTTTGATTTTGGCGGGCAATACGAGTGCTAAATTGTGGCGTAAGGGTAAGTGACGTATTGGTTATTGGATCTGTTACCGTTACACCTTTATCAGTCGCATTGGCACCGACCGCAGCCGTAAACTTCGGTCCTGGAGCAGTTCCACCAGTTGCACTACCTGGTGTAAACCCCTTATTGTAGTTATATATCCCTGTTATAGCATCAAATTTTAACGAAGCGGCCCGTGTGGGATTTTGCCTCGGAATAATCGACTGAGCCGCATCAGATATCGTGTAGCTCGTATCGTGTCCTCGTAAGGTAATACTATCAATAAAAATTGTGCTCAGCATAAATACCGCCATTGCACCCCATGCTAGGCGTGTCAGGAACGGATGCTGACGACGTTTTGGCCGCATGCGGAATAGGAACCGCCCGAGTGGCTTTGGCAAGCGCAACAAGACCCTCTTCTCGAGTCGATCATACCCTTGCCAGAGTCTTTTCCAAAGTACTTTTATGGACTGTGTTGTGTGCTTGCCGAAACGTTTAGCCGTTTTTATAGGAGATACCTGAAAATTAAGCGTAACCGTACGCACAGGAGCACGGCCTGCCCCTCCCTGCGGCACAGGCGTCGACCGTGATGATGACCGATGTTTTCTGTCTTCCACGTATCTACTTATGCGTTTTTCCGCACCCCATTCTCTTTACGCTATTGCTTATAGTGTAGCACCGCACCCCCGTTATTCCAACGCAAAATCCCCAGCGACCAACCGCACTTTACTCTCCTTCACTCCAGCGTCATTACCTTGATGTGTTCTGGGAGCTTCGCGGCAAGTTCTTTGTCGTTGGTAAAAAATTTGTCGGCCTGCATAAATTCTGCGGCCGCCACATGTACAGCATCACCAATCTTCAGCCTCTGAGTACGCTGTAAAGTCCCCGCCCGCACAGCTACATCGGTATCAATGCCTACAAATCTTATGCTTGAAATCTCAAGTAACGTTTCAGGGGCAACAGCCGCCCGCCCTGCCATGAATTCGGTGAGCGTCAAGACCGATGTAACAAACGTGCCTCCTTTATACCGTAGCGCATCCAACGTATCTGCCACCTGCACGCTACGCCAGCCATTGTCCTCAAGAAGGTAGATGAGAATATTGGTGTCTAGATATACCACCATGGCTCACCGCCAATTATCACGAATTTTACGGATGCGCGCCACTGGGTCGCCCGACTGTTTTGGCACCGTACCAATAAGCTCGCGAAATGACGGCTCTTTTTTCAAAACAACTTGCGTGTCCGTTACGTGGCTAATAATAAGCCTATCTCCGCTCTGCACAGACATCCGAGCCCGTACTGCACTGGGAATAACTATTTGATTCTTACTTGAAAGTGTCACTGTTTTCATATGCTTTACTGTAGCAAAAGGTAAAGTATATTTCAATACTTTACTAGAAGTTTCACCTATCGGGTAGCCTTGTGCAAAAGCGATGCTGCGTAGGTTTGATACGGTAAGCCTTCTTCGGCAGCGCGAGTCTTCAGCCTATGTACATCAC
>JBATSO010000038.1:0-2859 GCA_049293335.1 Saccharimonadales bacterium (SeqCode) | reverse complement strand
CAACCATGCGTGCTGCAACTTCTGCGTCAGTGAGTTTCTTACCGTATGGCATACGTATTTGTTTTTCGTCCTAAGCTATAGCTTAGACCGAACGGGTTCATGAGGCAAGGGGTAGTGAGGGGTTACACCGCAAAAAGTTGACTATAATATTGTTTAGTGATATAATAGAAAGATGAGTTTATGGGCAGAATCAATATCTGGCAGGCATAACACCTTTGCATATCTTCGGGAAGGGGCAGCGACTATATTTACGAAAATATGTGGCGACATGCTTGGACATCCTCAGGGCGAGATTTGGGAAGGCTCACAGCCTTCACAACCAGAAACGCTTCCACAAAATTAGCACTCTTGACACACGAGTGCCAGTTCGGGTACTATAGAAACTATATGAGCGTACTTATTCCAACTGTTATTGAAAGCGAAGGCCGCTACGAACGGGCCTACGACATCTATAGTCGTTTACTAAAAGAACGAATTATATTTTTAGGCAGCGATGTCAACGAAGCCTCTGCCAACATAATTGTGGCCCAATTATTATTTTTGCAAAGTGAAGACGCCAAAAAAGACATTTACCTATATATAAATAGTCCCGGCGGTAGCGTGTACGATGCGCTGGCCATTTATGACACCATGCAGTACATTGCGAACGATGTACAAACTGTTGGCATAGGCGTGCAAGCCAGCGCCGCTGCGTTTTTGTTAAGTAGTGGCGCAAAAGGCAAGCGTTTTTTGCTGCCCCACAGTACGGTGATGATTCACCAGCCCTCCAGTGGCACGCGCGGCAAAGTGACCGACCAAGAAATTGACCTGCGCGAATCATTGCGTATTAAAAAACTGCTGGAACAAATTATGGCTAAAAACACCGGTCAAAAGCTAGAGCGCATTCACGAAGATATGGAACGAGACCGCTGGATGACCGCCGACGAAGCACTAAAATACGGTCTGGTCGACAAGGTCATCTCCACACCTCCCCAGACAAAATAATACATAATTTGCTTTTTAGTCAATAACTAGGCAAAATATATAAAATGTTATCGCGTAGACCATTCTATAGAGTGCCTGATTTTTCGGTAGGGCAAGAAACAGCTTACCTGGATCTCGAAGTTGCCCTGGCTAGTGAAACGCTCGCTCGAGCGATTGCACAAAATTTTGATATGGCCGACCAGCTACCTCCTGCACAACGGTTCAGGAGTTACGCTGGCACAACGCTACTTGCTTCTTTGGTAGAAAAGCCCAGCGCCTACACAGGCGAAACCGAGCAAATTACCCCTTGGGGGCTTCTGTATTTTGAAGAATCAAAAATTGCAGGTACGGGTAAAATTGCGCCACTACGGCGCGTGTATGTTAAGGCGATGGCAGTTTCCCTAAACGCCGATAGGTCTGTGCGATATGGTCTTGGAAACCGTATGCCAGCCTCGGAAGAAATATGCTATGTGCTGGCCAGTACAATTCTGCAGTTTAGGAGTGTGTTTGGTAATAGGCGTCATGCGGAATCGGAAATTATTTGCCGAGCGGTACTTGAGCAAACGCAGAGACAGGCCGTACAAACTCCGCGGCAGTTTTGGCTAGACATGGGGGCAAATGAGCCGATTGTTGATAAAAACGGCCAAATTATACAACGCAGGGGATGGCTGCCGGCAGCAGACTTAGCCAGCAAAATTCTCGAAAAGAAAAAAGAGGTACCAAAACTTGCTCTGTCGCCACCCATACGAACTGTCGGAAGATGGAACCAGGTATAAGGAAGAGCCGATTTTAAAATCTCAGAGTACGACCCGATCGATCGGGTCGTACCCTGAGATTCCTGAGATTCTGAGGTCTTGAGAGCAGTGGTGGTTTAACGGGTAGCTGTAAAAAGAGGCTGCTATACTTCTTTTATGTGGTTTCCTTTGGCGCTCGTTGCGCTTAGCATGTTGGTTTCGCGTCGATCTGTCGAGAAAGGCTTGAGTAGTAAAGTTGATAGTCTGGCAATGGCTTGGCTGCAACAATTATTTGCCCTGCCATTTATTATGCTAACGCTATTTTTTGCCCATTTTTATATGCCCCAAGAGTTGTCTAGTAATTTTTGGGCCTATATGGCTGTATACGTTGTGTGCTGCGCGGTAGATATATACTGCTATTTTAAGGCACTCAGTATGGCGGATATTAGTTACGTTGCGCCATTATTGTCACTGGTGGCGGTAGGGAATATTGTAGGCGCATATGTTGTGCTAGGGCAGGTGCCATCTTGGTGGGGGTTTCTTGGAGCAGTTTTGATTGTGGCTGGAGCGTATACTATTCATGCTTCGAAAAAGCGTCAGGCTGGTCCAACTCATGACTACGCTAAAGTTTTGGGTATAGTATTCATTCTGGTGGTGGTTAGGTCGTACTTTAGTAACATAGAAGTCTTTATGCTTAGAGAAGCCAACCCGACTACTTTTAACTTTTATTCCTCGCTGCTGACGATACCCGTGTTGCTGGTAGCAAGCACTTTTATAGCTCGCCAGAAAAAGCCCGCTGGTTACTGGAAAAAGGTCAGGCTAGACGCCAAAAAATGGTCAGGGCTGCTGTTGTTTATAGGCCTAACGTATACCATAAATATGCTGGCCACATATCAGGCTAAACTAATCGGTCCAAACGCTGGCTATGTAGCGGCTGTAAAAAGCGCCCAAGTGCTACCGATGATGTTCATAGGTATGGTTTTCTTTAAAGAAGCAATCACCAAAGTACAGTGGCTTGCCACATTTTTGATAATTTGTGGACTTATTGCGCTAGGAGTTAACTAATTGGTTGATGATATTTAGTAAAGCCGTCACTCTAGCACACCCTGTGAGCATTATCACTGCAAACTCTTGACTCATAGCCAAGGAGTCTGTATTCTAT
>JBATSO010000037.1:0-25456 GCA_049293335.1 Saccharimonadales bacterium (SeqCode) | reverse complement strand
GTACACCTTGGGTGTTGCTGTTGAGGTAGTCTTCGGTCCATAGGGCCGTACCACCAGTGGAGGCACTGTAGAGCTTGAACTGGACGTTGTAGGTGCCATCGCCAGCGATGGCACCATTGCTGGTTTGCAGACGAGCTTGGAAGTTCAGGGTGTCGGAGGTAAGGGCGCTGGCGTGTGGCACACGCAGGCCCACGTACGTGCCTACGCGCGTAAGGGAAAACAGGGGTAGGAGTACAAAAACAAAGCTCAAAACGCCAGTCAGCAAAAAGCCCCTCGCGCTTCCAAGCGTGAGGGTACGTGCGAACCATGCCGTAACTGTACGTTTTGATGAAATCATTTGTTTGTAAGGTGTTTGTGTTGGTTCACGCTTTTTTGCGATCTGCCAAATGTTTGTTTGGATGACATTTTTTGGTTTTTGCCTATCCTGCCAAGCAGTATGCTCTACTCCAGTTATTGTTTCAAGAGAAAAACATAAAAAACTTGTTCAAAAAATAAAGCCCTTTTTAGCGCTCAAAACACTTTAATATAGTTGTATTTTTTACTTCTATTCTAGACCTACCCCTGTTATATCTCATCATAGTGGGTATTCAATGGCTATAAAAAAGCATCCAATTTCGTAGTGTTATTTACATCTATTTTCATATTTTTCAAAAGTTATCCACAGAACAAAAAAGCAGCCCCGTGCTGGAGCTGCCTATGCTGCACAAATTTTCGTGCTAAACGATACTGTCGATCTTCACGACAGTTTGGTTTTGCTTGTGGCCATGTACTTTGTGTACGCGCTTTTTCGCCTTGTAACGAATGGCGGTAACCTTGTCTGCCCGAGCTTCAGCATCAACCACTGTTGCCTTGACCGTTACGCCCTTTACCAGTGGTGCGCCTACACTCACTTTATCGCCGTCTACAACGAGCATGGCGTCAAAGGTGATCTTTTTGTCATCACCCTTCAAGCGCTCGATGGAAATCTCTTCACCTTCGGCTACGACATATTGTTTGCCGCCGGTAGCAATTACTGCTTTTTTCATAGTACTTCCCTACTTACGTTCTAATACCGATGTATTTTACCAGAGTCACCCCTGTCTGTAAACCCTCCCACCCCAACTCACCTCACCACTGGGCACACGCCACACCTCGGCCCCCACAGCATCCACCGCTCCCTAACTCCCGACTTCTGACCTCCATTTTCCCCATCTCACCTCCAGCCTCTCAGCACCCACCCTCCATCCCAACCATTACCCAATCCTCTCACACTTTTTGTCTGATCGGACAAAAATTGTCTTAAACTGGAAACAGTCGAGCTGCTTCATAAAATTCAACATACCCTTCAAGCTCAAGCTCCGTTACAGCGTCAATAATTACAGTCCGGTAATCCATATCCGTCACCCAAACACTCAGCTGCACCTGCACAAATCCTAACCGTTTTAGGAGCGTGCGTAGCTCACGTCTGAGCGATGCCTTGTTTTCCGGTATGTCAAAGATCACTAGCAGCTTCCCCCTATGAGAAAGTTTGTGTGAAACAAAGGGCGCCGCTTCAATCCTTCCTTTTTTAGTCAACCGAGGATAACTCTTTGCGTTCTGTTCAATAAGTCCCCTTCGATGAGCTCTATTATAGGCAGATCGAAGCGTACTTTCACGATGCCCACTTATTTTTGATAGCTCATAAAAGAACCTACCCGGCTTAAAGGCCAAGAGTACGTTCTCGTGGCTCATTGGCAAAAACAACCCTCGTAAAATAAATTGAGTGGCAGTGCGAGGTTTATTCATATTTTTATACTACACTTTTTGTCCGATCGAGCAACTATTGAAGTTTAAGAAAATGACCGGATGAACGGTTAGAGACAAAGGTTCACGAAGTTTTGATATATTGTCTGGCCGCTCTCATCTGATTCAGGGTGCCACTGAACACCGTAGCAGTTTTTACCTTGCATTGCCTCTATAACACCGTCTGGCGCCACCACACTGGCGCTAAAACCCTTTGGCAGTACGTGAACAGCCTGGTGATGCCGCGAGGCAACTCGCAGCCTCTCGTTTGTTTTTAAACCTAAGAAATCCTGTTTTACCTCAACCACATGGGTTGTTCTAACATGCTCTATGCTACCCCTCACCTCTGTAGCAATGTCTTGATACAAACTCCCTCCATACTGTAGCGCAATCAGCTGCATGCCATAGCAAACGCCGAGCACAGGCATATTTTGCTGTTCGCACACTTCCAGCAGACGCTTTTCCCATTCAACACGCTCCAGCGGCTCCTGGGTTGTGCCCAAAGACTTTCCAGCGTACACCTGTGGTGGTATGTCCTCACCGCCCGAAACCACCACCCCGTCACAAAACTGCGCGATCTCCTCAAGCGGCATATCTGGGTTTAGTATGATCACCACGGCACCTGCCGTCGCCAACGCCTGCGTATACTCGCGCCGCACATACAGTGTTTGCGTGGCGGCAGGTAGCTTTACGCCATTGTCAAACGCGGGAGTTACTCCAATAACTGGTCGCCTTTGAGTCTTCACCTAGGCTACTTTCAGTGAGATACGCAGTTCACTACTATCGATTTCTACATCTGCCACGAACCCGTCCTTCAGCTTACTAACAAGTTTTTGAGCTAAAACTTCGGCCATAATGATTTGTTCAAATTCTTTGACTGCCGCAAGCAGTTCCGCGTCGCTCGTTTGGAGCACCAGCACAATTCGGTCATCAACGTTTAGGCCAGCTTGCTTACGGGCGCTTTGCACGGCCCGAACTACCTCCCTCATCATACCTTCACGGTGTAATTCGGGCGTTATATTTTTGTCAACAGTTGTTGCCAAATCAGCTTCATTCAGCCAATTTACTTCTTTCACATTCACTTCATCGGCAATAATCGATTCGTAGAACTCAGGCAATTGCTGCTCAGACCCATAGGTAAGGCTCGCCAGGGGCTGGCGTACTTTAACCTGCTGCTCCTGCTCATTCTTCACCATACGGGCCGCCAAACCTTGTTCAATAACCTTCCTGGTTTGTTCCATATTTTGCAACGCACCTTCATCCACAGCCCCTGCCGCCGGCCAATCCAGCAAGTGCACGCTCTCTGCGCTGCCAGTGAGCTGGCGGTATAGCTCATCTGCCAAAAATGGCGTGAACGGCGCTAGTATTATGCTGAGTCGCATTAAAACATAATGCAATGTTTGGTAGGCCTGAGCTTTATCTGCGTCATCACCGCTTTTCCAAAAGCGCCTTCGGCTACGGCGAACATACCAGTTGCTGGCGTCATCAAGAAACGGCAAGATTGGGCGTAAGGCCCCTTGCAAATCATACGCCTCGGTGCACTGCTCAATTTCCCGCCCCAGTTGATGAACCCGGCTAACAACCCATCTGTCTAGCGGGTTGGCCAGCTTTGGTAGCGGATCTGCAAACGTGCCGTCATAGCGCCAGTCATCGACCTCGGCATACATGGTAAAGAAGTCATACATGTTCCAGATCATGTTTAGTTTGCGGGCCACGTCTCCCACGTCTTTGTCGGCCAGCGCAAAGTTTTCACCGTTGGTTAGCGGCGACCCGAGCATTAAGAACCGAAAACTATCGGCCGAATATGCATCCATCAGGTCAATTGGGTCAGTGTAATTCTTAAGTTTTTTGCTCATTTTTTTACCGTCGGCCGCGTTTATAAAGCCTGTGCAGATCAGGTTTTTCCACGGCGCCTTGCCAAACAGTCCCACGTTGACCGCCAGCAAGCTGTAGAACCAACCACGAGTTTGATCGATTGCCTCAATTATAAAATCGGCCGGGAAACTCGCCTCAAACTTTTCTTTGTTTTCAAAGGGGTAGTGGAACTGGGCAAATGGCATGCTGCCACTTTCGAACCAGCAATCTATCACTTTGCCGATATGTTTCATTTCGGTACCATCCAGCTCAAACGTTACATTCATAACCTCTGGTAAATGGTAGTCGTCAAGCTGCTTACCTGTAAGTTCCGCGAACTCAGCATAGCTGCCTATGACCTTCACTATCTCTGCGCCATCATTGCGCACACCCCGCCAGACTGGTAGCGGTGTGGCCCAATACCTATCGCGGCTTAAGTTCCAGTCAGGGGCCTGCTCGATTATGTTATTAAACCGCCCTGTTCTAAGCACATCTGGCGTCCAAGATGTTGCCAGGTTAGCGTCAAGCATTGCCTGCTTTTGCCCCTGAATGTCCATAAACCAGCTCGGGTGGGCGCGGTACATAAGCTTTGTGCCACAGCGGTGGCAATGAGGATACTCGTGGCGAATGTACTCAACCTTAAGCGCCTTTCCTTCTACCACAAGCGTTTTGGCAATCTCTTTATTTACATCCCAAATATTCTGGCCGAGCCACGGCCCTTCCGTATATAAACCGTCTGCATCAACAATTGACACAATATCTATGTTGTTTTTCTTACAAAGTTCATAGTCTTCTTCACCGTATGCTGGTGCCTCATGCACTAGTCCTGTACCGTCTTCGGCTGTTACAAAGTCGGCCGCCAATACCTGGTGAGCGTTCACGCCACGGTGTGTAAACAGTGGCTCGTAGTGTTTTCCAACCAGCTCTGACCCCTGTATTTTTTTTACAACGTTGTAATCCAATGGTTTATGCTTCTCGTCAGTCATGACCCGTTCGACTGCGTCGGCAGCTATATAGAAGCGCCTACCGTCATGCTCAACAAGTGCATAGGTCACATCGACATTCACTGCCGCTGCAACGTTCGCTGGTAGCGTCCAGGGTGTTGTAGTCCATACAAGAAGCGACTCGTCTGAATCAACAAGTTTGAGGTACACATAGACACTTGGGTCAGTGTCTTGCTGATAACTATTTTCCATTGCGACTTCAGACTTTGAAATTGGCGTAGCGTCTTTTGTGCAGTACACTAGAATTTTTTCGCCCTCATAAATCTTGCCTTTTTCGTACAGTTCTTTGAAAGCCCACCAAACACTTTCCATGTACTCTTTGTCCATGGTCTTATAGGCACCCTTAAACTCAACCCAACGGCCTATCCGCTCAATCGTGTCTTCCCATTCTGTGCCTGTTTTGACCATAGCTGCACGGCATTCTCGCACATAGTCTGCAATGCTTATTTTGGTACCGATTTCTTTTTTATTATTGATGCCTAGCGTTTTTTCAACATACACTTCTGCGGGCAACCCGTGGCAATCCCAGCCCCAGGTTCGCTCCACTCGTTGGCCTTTCATGGTGTGGAACCGACCCATCACATCCTTTACGGTCGAAACCAACAAGTGACCGTGGTGCGGCGTACCAGTTAAGAATGGTGGGCCATCGTAAAACACCCATCTGTTGTTCTCGGGGCGTTGCTGGACCGATTTTTCAAATGTTTTGTCGCGCTTCCAGTGTGCCGCGAGATCTTTTTCGTATTCTATAGCCTTGCGCCGTGTATTTGCCTTAAATTTCATAGTAACTCCTTTACTTTTTCGTATACGACCTTTGCGAGTTGTTCATGACCTTCTGGCGCAAAATGTACGCCATCTGCGCTCAGGGTAATTGCCCCTGGATTAATGTAAAAAGCCGAAGACGACTTCATAAGCTCTTTTAGCCGATCCAATACTGTATTTGCGCCCACAAAGTAATCATTTTTCACTTCGCTGTGCAGTGGTACAACATACAATAACTTCGGTAATGTCATAGTTGTAACATCTTGAGCAACTTTTTTAACCACCTGCGCATACTGCTTTAGACTCTCAAATATGTCTTGCGCTGTTTGTGCGTACCTTGGCTGCGAATCATTGGTGCCCAGCGCAATTATGAGCACCTCAACAGGCGCATGGCTGCGATAAATCGCCTCAAAATGCCTCAGGCCATTGGTGTGAATGTCTTGTTGCTTAAAATCGCCCGCTACACGTCCGCTCAATCCCTCGGCAATGACTTTTGTCGGACGGTTGCCATTCAATAGCTTTTCGAGCATACTCGTCCAGCGCTGTTCATGTGGTAAACGATGCGTATGAAAGGCTGCTTCGCCGTAAGTATTAGAGTCACCGTAGACTAAAATTTGCTTCATAACCTGCTCCAAATAAAAAATCCCTTGTTAGTTACTGGAATCCGATATCTCGGACGGTACCATCCAGTTTCTAAAAAGAGATTCTTTTTAGCGCTCATTTCGTGGTCTGACGGGCCATTCCGTTGGAATCTACTCAAGACGTAAACGTCTTTTTCTGTCCACTGCTTCGTGGTTGATAGCCACTTATCCTTTTAGCTTGTTGCCCAAAAGAAATGCATGTTCATCTGTTATTGTATGCGTTTACACACTATTTAGCAAGCCTAACCACCGTATGCATACGCGGCAACATCGCGCATTAAGGGCAATTGCTCGCCAACCCAGCTCTGTATGTAGCCGCCAAAATTATCGGTTACCACAATTGCTGGCGAAGACATAATATCGTAAATACTTGAGGTAGCGATTCCATCGCGACTATCAACATCGATAATCTTGAGACTCCGTGGGCTCACATCGTGCTGGGCTTGAAGGTCACGCAAAAAATCTTCTACCCTACGCGCATGTTCAGAATTTGGGCGATAAAGCACAATCACTTTCATTTGCCTTCAGTGTACCACTATTTAAAAAGGAGGGACAAGTCCCTCCTCGCTGTTTTGAAATAAATTCAAAAACAGCTTGCCTCCCCGCTAAAGCTCGGCTTTCGCCTCGTTCGCTACGCTCATATTTAAAAAGGAGGGACAAGTCCCTCCTTTTAGAGTGCGGCTCTACTACTACCTAGCTACAGCCGGTGGTTGAGCCGCACGAGCTACACACGTAGCAGCTACCCGAACGCTGAGTCTGATTGCCGCAGTTATAGCACAGTGGCGCGGTTGAATCATTGACTGTTTTCTTGGCAGTCGTTGTGTCGTTTACACCAGGTGCCATTGGTTGCGTAACTGTCTGACTACCGCCAATTGTTGTTTGTTTTGGTACATCTGCTGGCACTGTCGCGGTCTCGGTTTGCTCGGTACTATCTTCTTCAAGCAAACTAGTTTGACTTTCGGGCATATCCTCAAAGCTGGCAAGCCCAAGCTCTAGGCGATCATCAAAACTCAGGTAATCAAGTGCCAAACGACGCATAATGTAGTCGGTCACGGAGCTAGCAGTACGAATTTCTGGGTCGTCGGTAATGCCAAACGGTGCAAAGCTGGTCCCACGCAGTGTCTTTACATAACTCTTGAGCGGGACACCATATTGCAGGCCGTGGCTCATGCTAATTGCGAACGAGTCCATTAAGCCAGCTAGGGTCGACCCCTGTCGGCTCACACTAATGAATAGCTCACCCGGTGTACCGTCTGGGTATTCACCAACCGTAAAGAAGCCCTCTAGGTCTGCTACCACGAAGCGGTAGGTGCGACTATTACGCTTACGGGGTAGTTTGCGGCGTACCGCACCCTTCAGTACAATTTTGCCATCGTCAGATACTGGCGTTGCTGCAACCGAAGTTTCTTCTTTTTTGTCATCGCCATCTTTTTTGGCCATAGAAAGCGGCTGGGCAACCTTACAGTTATCGCGGTAGATCGCCACGGCTTTCAGGCCCATTTTCCAGGAGTCAATGTGGAGCTGTTCAATGTCTTCAACGGTGGCAGTCTCGGGCATGTTGACTGTTTTGCTAATGGCGCCTGACAAAAATGGCTGCACAGCCGACATCATCTTCACATGGCCCAGGTAATGAATCGAGTTATCGCCCATCGAACAGGCAAAGACAGGCTCGTGGTCTTTACGAAGGTGTGGCGCACCCAAAATGGTCTTTTCGGTGTCGATGTACGCCACAATGTCATTAACCTGCTCTGGCGTATAACCAAGCGCCTTCAGGGCTCGAGGTACCGTTTGGTTCACAATGCTCATGGTACCACCGCCAACGAGCTTCTTAACCTTCACAAGTCCCAGATCTGGTTCAATACCCGTTGTGTCGCAGTCCATCATTAGACCAATTGTGCCAGTTGGTGCGAGTACACTTGCCTGACTGTTGCGCACGCCGTACACTTCGCCTAGTTCAACTGCTTCATCCCAGGCAGTTGCAGCTGCGTTTAGGAGGTCCTCCGACACAAAGCTGGCGTCGATGTGGTTGACGGCCTCGCGGTGCATACGCAGCACCTTTAGCATGTTTTCGCGGTCTTTATGGAAGCCTGCAAATGGTCCAACTTTGCGCGCCATCTTGGCGCTCGTAGCATAGCTGTGACCTGTTAGAATGGCAGTGATGGCAGCAGCCTGTGCTCGACCTTCGGGGCTGTCGTACGGCAAGCCTTGCGCCATCAACAGCGCACCAAGGTTGGCGTAGCCAATCCCAAGTTCGCGGTAGGCGCGGGCATTTTTGGTGATTCGTTCTGTTGGGTAGCTGCTGTAGCCCACCAAAATTTCTTGGGCCGTAAACATCAGTTCAACCGTATGCTTAAAGCTCTCGATGTCGAAGCTAAAATCGTCGTTTAGGTAATGCAACAGATTAATGCTCGCTAGGTTACAAGCCGAGTTGTCGAGGTGCATGTACTCGCTACAAGGGTTACTGCCGTTAATACGGCCCGCATTTGGTGTGGTGTGCCATTTGTTAATAACCGTGTCGAACTGCATACCAGGGTCGGCACAGCGCCATGCAGCCTCGGCAAACTGACGGAAAATATGGCGCGCCTTTACTGTTCGCACAGTTTTGCCCGTGCTGACTGCTTTAAGATCCCAGTCGCTGTCGTTTTCGACTGCCTGCATGAATTCATCGGTCACGCGCACCGAGTTATTGGCATTTTGGTACTGAACGCTAAAAATGTCTTTGCCATCTAAGCTCATATCGAACCCAGCCGCTTGCAGCGCTCGAGCTTTGTCTTCCTCAATAGACTTACACCATATAAACTCCTCGATATCTGGGTGATCGGCGTTTAAAATAACCATTTTGGCAGCGCGGCGGGTTTTGCCACCGCTCTTAATGGCGCCTGCACTAGCATCGGCACCGCGCATAAAGCTGAGAGGGCCAGAGGCCGTACCAGCACTTTTACCAAGCGGCTCCACGCTAGAGCGAATGGAACTGACGTTCACGCCACTGCCTGAACCACCCTTAAAGATCATGCCTTCGTCGGTGTACCACTGCAATATAGAAGGCATGGTGTCTTCGACGCCCAAGATAAAGCAGGCACTGGCCTGTTGGGCTCGTTCGGGCGCACCAATGTTAAACCATACGGGGCTATTAAAGGCTGCACGCTGCGTGGCGAGCACGTATTTAAGCTCCTCACGGTACGTTTCGGCCTCTGTAGCAGAATCGAAATAGCCTTCTTGCTGACCCTGTCGCACCACCGTATCAACCACGCGGTCAATCAACTGCTTGAGTGACTTTTCGCGCTCTTCGGTGCCTGGCGTGCCCGTAAAATACTTTTGCGCCACAATGTTCAGCGCATTCAGCGACCAAGACTCTGGAATCTCTACCCCTTTTTGCTCAAACACTGCCTCACCCGTAAAAGGGTTTTTAATGCTTGAATCTCGTTTAACCCACGAAATAGCATCGTATGCCTTTGATTTTGGCTGCGTAAATAACCGTCGTATTCCCCTATCTGTTGCCTGTCCCATGGTATTCCCTCGTTTCCTGCGTAGGTCCACCTCGTACCTACACTTAAATTGTATATTTTTGCTCTCTCGTTCCTAGCCTTTAACCAACTACCTCTCTACCTTGTTCTTGCGAATGCGCGATAGTTCATGCTCAAAACTTGCGATGTCGGTAAAGCGACGGTACACACTTGCGAATCGTACGTACGCTACCTCGTCGAGTTTACTAAGATGATCCATAACCATTTCACCAATACGTCCCGATTTTACTTCGCTGTCAGCACAGGCGTAGAGTTCTTGTTCTATTTGCTGAACAACTTTTTCTAGCTGCATGCTGGTGACTGATGTTTTCTCGCAGGCTCTAAATAAACCAGCCAATAGTTTTTGGCGGTTAAACATTTGCCGCGTGCCATCATTTTTCACAACCACCAATTGTGGTCGCTCGACCCGTTCGTACGTGGTGAAACGGTAGCCGCAGAGCAAGCAGGCTCGTCTGCGCCGTACGGATTGTCCTTCTGAGACATCTCGGCTCTCGATGACTTTTGTGTCGTCACCGTTACATTGGCTACATTTCATGTTTCTCCTAAGTCCCCTTCTTGGTTTGATAATGTACGGCCGTAGAAGGCACAACGACTCGTAAGTCGCTTTTACCCTCCTACATATAGCGTTCTATGTATATATCATACCCCCACGGGTAGCGGACGTAAAGCCTAGTTACGGTGTATTATTTAGTACAATGGCGGCAAATTGTATCTGTTATTTTTTATCTTCGTCTGAATCGGCGTTTTTTGAACGGCGTTGGGCAAGCCGCCTTAAGAACGAAGGACGTTCGAGTTCATCTTCATCGGCGTGAGATATAATTGGCTCGTGCAGAGTTGGCTCGCTTGGCTTTGATTCTTCGGCATCTTTATCGCCGTTATTCAGCGACCAGATATTTGGCATAGGAGTTTCATTGGTGAAATCGGCGGCTTGATCGACATGACTTTCATGCTCGTCTTTAATATTCATATCGATAGCTTCCATGTCTTTTTCGGTTGTCTTGCTAACAGTTTCGATAGGTTGAGCAACGGTAACTTCGGGAATTGGAGTTGGCGCAAGAGGGGCCGCGGCCGCCGAAGTACGGTTAGCAAAGTAAGCGGCATCGAAACCAGTTGCGACAACGGTAATAATAATCTCGCCGTCGAGCTCTGGGCTAATGGTGGCACCAAAGATAATATTGGCGTCTGGGTCGGCGGCGGCTGTAATGGCCTCGGCTGCAGTGTTAATTTCGTGCATCGAGAGGTCTTGACCGCCAATAACGTTAAACAAAATACCCCGTGCGCCATCGATCGAAACTTCGAGTAGTGGTGATTCAATGGCCTGTTGAGCTGCCTGAATAGCACGGTTTTCGCCGCTGGCACGACCAATCCCCATGAGGGCCGAGCCAGCGTTACTCATAACGGCTTTTACATCTGCGAAGTCGAGGTTAATAAGACCATGTACGGTTATAAGATCGGAAATGCCCTGTACACCCTGGCGAAGTACATCATCGGCTACCTTAAAGGCCTCGAGCAGTGGTGTGGCGCGGTCGATGGTTTGAAGCAAACGATCGTTTGGAATAATAATAAGCGTGTCGACGGCAGCACGTAAGTTTTGAATGGCTTGCTCAGCGTTACGGCGGCGTTTTTCACCTTCGAAAGCAAAGGGTTTGGTAGCAAAACCTATGACAAGAATATTCAACTCTTTAGCAATTTCGGCCACCACATGGCCTGCACCACTACCAGTACCGCCACCGGCACCAATGGTGACAAAAATCATGTCGGAGCCTTGCAAAGCTTCACGAATATCATCTCGAGATTCGGCGGCCGCGCGTTCACCGACCAAGGGGTCAGCCCCAGCGCCAAGTCCACGCGTAGTGTCGCGGCCAATGTGAATTTTGGTCGTCGCCTTAGAGTTATGAAGGGCCTGAGCATCGGTGTTAATAGCAACAAACTCAACGCCTTCGACACCGGCATCGATCATGCGATTAATCGCCGCACCGCCAGCGCCGCCTACACCTACCACCTTGATACGTGCAAAAGTCTCAATTGCTGGGTCAACTGCTTGTGCCATTGCTATCCTCTTCCCCTTGCCCTTACGTTCTACTACGTCAGTATAGCGGAGGCCGCCACGGAGTTCAATGGCCGCTGTATACAAAAATCTCATCCCCCTCGTGAGCGCGAGTACATTTCTGCGCCTGCTTTAAAAAGCCTGAATAATTTCCGTGTTCTTACTATGGAGTTTAGGGAGGGACTAAAGGCTGCACCGTCACTTGCTGACATGTATGGTACCCAACAGTTATAGACGACCCCGATGTATGCCAAATTACTTTCTATACAATTACGGGCGAATTTTACGAATCAACTTACCTATAGCCGAGAAGTTGTTGCTAAACAGCTGCGCTGAGCCTGTTTGCTCCGTTACAAAGGGCGAAAGTAAGATATCGAGCTGCATTAACCCCGTAGCGGTCGCAAATGATGGGTCATCAACTGTATCAACTAGCCCTGCGAGCCCCTTGATTTTGCCAATTCGGGCAGGAAGTTGCAGGCGCTCTTTGGCAAATTCAGCCAGACCAGGCACTGCTGCTGAACCCCCGACAATCACGACACCGCCTGGCAGCTTACGCGAACGATGAATGCGCTGTAATTCTTTATCAACATACTCCAGCAGTTCTTCGACCCGCGCCTCTACAATCATATTTGTTTCGGCTTGTTCAAAGGTGTAGCCTTTGCCGTCGACTATGATTCGAAAGGTTTTGTCGGTGGTGTCGCCCAGATGCGCGTGTTTTAGCTTAACCTGTTCGGCAACATCAAGATCGGTTTTAAGGCCAATTGCCAGGTCGTTGGTAATGTGCGTGCCGCCCATGGGAATAACCGCAATATGTTGAATTTCGCCGTCTTCTATAACTGCCAGGTTTGTGGTACCTGCACCAATGTCAATCACGGCCGTACCAGCCTCTTTTTGTTTGCGGTCGAGCACTGCTTCGGCTGCGGCTAAGCCCGAAACCGTGTGGTGCTTTGGCACTACTTGCGCCTTTTCGAGCGCCAGGTCTAGGTTACGAACATTGGGGGTTGAAGCCGTTAAAATATGACAATCTACCTCTAGTCGTACCCCGTGCATGCCTACAGGGTCTTTCAAATTATCTTGACCGTCAAGGCGGTAATTTTTGGCAAAGACCTGCAAAATTTCTCGGTTAGCGGGCAGTTTTACAATGGCCGCTGCTTCTTCTACACGGTCGCGGTCATCGGCGGTAATTTCGCGGTTCGGGCTGCTTATGGCTATGGTGCCGCGCGAGTTCATGCCGTTCACATGTGCACCATTTACATTTACCGTGGCATGCTCTACGCGCACACCCGCAATGCGTTCGGCCTCTGTTATGGCTTGCACAATTGCCTCTACGGCTTCGTCGACGTGCATAATCACGCCCTTGCGCATGCCCTGGTTTTGGCTCACGCCGTGGCCAATTACCGAAACAGCATTGGGGTCGTTCGTGTCGTCGCGAGTGCCAATAACACAGCGCACCTGAGACGTGCCGATATCGAGACCAACGTAGTGAGGGGCATTATTTTCGCGCATATTATCCCTCAGTATACCGCTATAGCTTGCAACCGTGCAACTTTATGTACTTATGTGAACCCTATAGTCTGAAAAGTAGAGTAGTATACGATGTGTAAACAGCTATAACTCGTCACTTACCCTTTGTAATACAAAGTCACACTAGGGAACACTTACGTCGTCTACTGTTTGACATGTCTGCACTTTTTGCCTACACTGTAGGCATGAAAAGCATGCAATACACTATTCGTTCTGTCTCGCCGCCTCTAGACAAGGCCTTACGTGCACTTGCCCAAAAAACAGGGAAAAGCCTAAATGCAACTGCTCTGGAGGCACTTGCAAAAGGCATTGGCATCAACAACAGTCCAACCGTACACCATGATTTAGATTGGTTTATCGGCTCTAAGGGCCTTGGTAAAGAGTTTGATGAGGCTATGGAATGGCACAAAAATCTACCTAACGACATATTTGATGAACCATTTACTCGCTCTTGACACCAACGCCTACCGCGCCCTTGATGACGGCAACCCCATCATCGCGCGGCTCGTAAAAACTGCTGCCTCATTGGCACTACCTTCACCTGTAGTTGGCGAAATATATTACGGTATTTTCAATGGTACAAAAACATCCTACAACCTGGCTCGGCTCAAACATTTTTTGGAAAATCCTCGACTGACCTCACTACAGATAGATGGTGTCACGTGCCGCATATACGGTGAAATTGCCACACAGCTACGCCGAGCTGGGCGTCCCATTCAACAAAACGACATCTGGATTGCCGCGCTCTGTAAACAGCATGGCTACATTCTCGCCACCCGCGACACCGACTTCTCCGCGATCATCGGCCTAGAAACCATTCGATTTTAAACACATGATTGCTGGGAGTTCTTCTGGGCGTCAGGCGGACGTCCAGAAGAGAGCCTCAGAGGCGAAGAGCAGGTGAGTCAGATCAGAGTGGTTCTGGATTATGATAAACTACAAAAATGATTACGTTCCACTTTTTTGCTGGTTTCCCGTGTGAAGTCTACACAGATTTAAAAACACCGATTCTTTTCCTCTTAGGTCTGGCTACCCTAAGCGCATGCTCATTCATTGTGTCACGAAAAAAATCAATCCTGCGGACTTACTACTCGAAACTGGCTTTTATGTCTATTCTTGTTTTAATACTTTTACTTTTGGCGTCCTACTTCTCCTTGGGCTGTAACGGCAAAATAATTTTGTGGCAATGAGATCAAAGAGTTACACCTGCGTTAGAATTTCGCAGCCGTCTTTGGTAACGAGCACGGTGTGTTCGAACTGGGCACTGCGGCTGCCATCAACCGTTAAGAGCGTCCAGCCATCGTGAGCCTGAAAAATCTTGTGACTCCCCAGCGTAGTAATCGGTTCGATTGCAATGGTCATACCAGCCTTTAGTGTTGGGCCAGTCCCAGCACGACCGTAATTTGGGATCTCGGGCGGTTCATGCAGCTCGTGACCCACACCGTGACCAACCAGCTCTCGTACTATTCCCAGGTCGTGTGCTCGCAGTACCTTTTCGATTGCGGCGGAGATGTCTCCCACGCGCGCGCCGTCTCGCACCTGCTCGAGCCCTGCATACAGCGCTTCCTCGGTGCCTTTTAGTAATCGTGCCCCGGCTTTGTCGGGGTTGCCGCCAATACACACGGTAATGCCTGCGTCGGTTACCATTTTCTGGTAGGTCACACCGTAATCAAAATTTACAATATCGCCGTTTTTAAACGGTGTGTCGTTAGGAATGCTGTGCTGTACTTCGTTGTTGTTAGAAATACATATGATGTCCGGAAAGCCTTCGAACCCCTTAAAAGACGGCACACCACCCAGGCGCTCAGTTTCTTTTGCGGCAAGCGCAGAAACGTCTTTTGGCGTCATACCAGCCCGAACTTCACGGCGGATTTTTTCGAGCACCGTCGCCAGCATTCGCCCGCTTTCGCGCATGGCCGCAATTTCAGAGTCTGACTTTTGTTGCACGATTTACACCGCCCTTTGTACTAGCGTAGGTGCTTAGCCAACAAGGCCAAGCGCATTGATAATATTTTTGTAAACAGCTCGGGGTGTGCCATCAGCATCTACTTCGTGTACAACTGTACCGCTATCAGCAAACTGTTTTAACAGGGGTTGGGTTTTGCTAGCATACAGGCGATAGCGCTCGGTAATTGCCTCGTCGGTGTCGTCTGGGCGACCGCGCTTGGCAAGGCGCTCGCGCGTTTCTTTCTCGCTTACATCCATATGTACAACAACTGGCTGCGCAAAACGGCCCTTTTTAACCTGTTCCATCAGCCATTCAACCTGGGTGAGCGTGCGAGGAAAGCCATCGAGAATAAATTCATCTTTGGTGTCGATAATGTCAAAAACTTTGTCGATCATGTCGATAGTTTCTTGGTCGCTCATCAGTTTGCCTTCGAGCATTTCGGCACGGCGGCGTCCTGTTAAGAACAGTCGAAAGATTTCGCCCGTCGAAATATAAGCATAACCATGCTCGTCTGCCAGCTTATGTCCTTGCAAACTTTTTCCAGCACCTGCTGGGCCCATCAGTAGTATCACTGTAATTTCTCCTTTACTAACTTTGCTATCATGCTGCCATCTGCGGTGTTACCAAGACGACTTTTAACCTGGCCAATCACCTGACCCATCTGTTGAGCACCCGTTGGCTGTACCTCGTTCATCACTTCGTCGACCACAGCAGCCACTTCGGCTTCGCTGAGCTGCTTTGGTAAGTATTCTTCTATAATGGCCTTTTCAGCCAGTTCTTTTTCGGCTCGCTCGGTAGAACCACCCTGTTGGTATAGCTCGGCGCTTTCCTGGCGTTTTTTAGCCTCTTTGGCAAACAATGCTTGAATTTCATCATCGGAAAGGCCTTCTTCGCGCTTGCATGTCGCTACTTCGGCATACAAAATAACACTCTTGAGACCACGAAGGGTTTCAAGGCGGAGCGCATCACCCGAAAGCATGGCGGCTTTCACGTCATCTTGCAATCGCTGTTTCATCATTGTCTTTTAGAAAAGTTTAGCGTTGACCAAGCTTAATCTTCTTAAGCTTGAGGGCTTTGCGCTGATTACGCACAATTGCCTTAAGTCGGCGTTCGCGCTTGCTAATTGGCTTTTCGAAATACTGACCTTGTTTGACTGCAATCACCAAACCAGATTGCTGCACGCGGCGGTTAAACCGTCGTACCAAATTCTCGGCTGATTCTTTACCGTCTTTTCGTGTAACTTCTATCATAACCGTACGAGTATATCAGAGGTAGCCGTACGAGACAAGTGATAAGCCACAAGAAAATGTACCAAAACCCGCAAGATTCCTACAAAACGCCCCGAAGTTAACCGCAAGTTGCAACTTTCGGTTAACTTGTGCTATCATGGTCGATATTATGGCAAACATTATTATTTCTACCAAGCAGTTACGTACCGATATGCCGCGCATCCGAGCTGGCCTGGCACGCGGCAATTCATACACAGTAGTGTACCGATCGCAGCCTATAGGCGAAATTACTCCGGCAAAATCTATCAATGTTAATAAACCAACCCTGCCTGCTGGCGGCCGCTTTAACTTCACCAAAAAGCTGGGAAGTGAGCTTACGCCAGAGCTATTCAACAAGATAGCTCTTACCAAATATGACAGTTAAAGACGGCTCGATTTTTCTTGATGCGAACGTCTTGCTGTATTATCTCGACGGCAGTAGCCCACACCACAAAGCTACAGAAGATACATTGCGCCAATTCGTAGAATCTGGAACGGCATTATGTACATCACATCATGCTCTTGAAGAAGTTCTACACGTAACTCTACAGGTCTACAACGCAGAAGCCGCTACAGCAGCGCTGGAAGACATAGCAAACATACCTGGGTTATCCCTTGTAGAACCGTTGGCTGATTTTGCATTCGCACAGCGCTACACAAAACTTCTTGAGTCAGTAAATGTCGGGCTGAACGACTGCCTCATCCTTCAACTCATACTGGATAATGGAATACATACCCTCTACTCATACGACCAAGCCCTCTCCCGCGCCGCCACCGCACTCAACATCCGCAGCATTACAAATAACACAAAATCACCCCTGTAAAAGGGTAGGCCTTTTTAGTTTCTTTTTAGTTTCTGAATACAAACAGCCCTGGTATACTTCGATTATGTCGCTAAGCGCTGCACAACAAGCACTATTTTTCACAGAAGTTTGTCGCAACAAATCAGTTTGGACCATTCGCGATGAGAATGGTTTTTCTGCTCCGCTCATTGACGGACGAACTCAACGAGTCATGCCCTTCTGGTCTTCCAAGATCCGCACTCGGCATGTAATAGATACTGTTGAAGCATATCGTGTCTTTACTCCATTCGAAATTCCTCTAGCGGAATGGGTTAGGAAATGGTTACCCGGATTAGAGCGCGATGATACACTCGTCGGCATAAACTGGTATGGGCAACATGCGACAAGCTATGACTTAACGCCCAATACGGTGAGAAATCGGTTAAAAGCAGCTAGCTAACGTGGCGTTTTTGTTGGGTGCGCTGAGACTTTAGGACAATGCTTTGGAGTTCTTTGAAGATGATGAACTGCTTGTTCGTGTGGTAGATTTTGGTGTTGCCCTGTTTTTCACTCATTAAAAAGCCCGCTTTCTCGAGGCGCTTAAGCTCGCGCTGAATGTTACCGGCGTCTTCCTTGATAAGTTTGGCAAGGCCACGCACATGCGTTTTAAAGTCTGGGTACTTCGCATAAATAACAATAATCTTGCGGCGTACTCTTGAGGTGATGAAAACGTCTAACATTGTTATATACCCTTACCTTTTACATAAGCCTTTTATTGTCGTTACGACAACGTACTCATGATAGTATAGCGACACATTTCGTACATTTCAACTACATTTTACCGAATAGCGCGCGGCGGGGATGTAATCTGCCTCACGAAACTATATCTCTTAGCCAACATCTTCTATACTAAGCCTATGTATTACTACGAGATTCTGGTGGGGGACCTGCAATTTCATGGCAAAGCTGCGCTGACCTATGCTAGCGAGCAGGCCTTATTGCCTGGCTCCGTTGTGAGAATTGCACTACGTAGTCGTTCTGTGTTGGGGATTGTTACCACGGAGGTGCCCGAGCCTTCATTTGCCGCCAAGCCCATCGCAGCAATTGCGCGCATCCCGCCCCTGCCCGCTACTACACTTCCGCTCATTCACTGGCTACAGCGCTATTACCCGGCGCCATTTGGCTCGATTGTACGGCAGTTTTTACCACCTTCGACAGCTTTTCCGCGGCTAATTGCCAACGACCAGGCGGGTACGAAAGAACCAACCCCCACACCATTACCGTCATTGACCACAGAACAAATGAACGCCCTGCAACAGATTGGCTCTAAAGGTTACCACCTATTGCACGGTATTACCGGCAGCGGCAAAACACGCGTGTATATTGAAGCCACGCGGCGAGCGCTCGAAAAAGGCAAATCGGTCATCATATTAACGCCAGAAATTGGCTTAACTGCGCAAACGGTGCAAAGTTTTCAGCAAGCCCTCCCGCAGCGGCTCTACCTGTTGCATTCCCGCATGACAGCAGCCGCTCGGCGCGATACTTGGTACAAAATTGCCAACGCCTCTAAGCCTGTGATTGTGCTCGGGCCACGCTCTGCGCTGTTTGCGCCTGTGCACAACCTGGGTCTGGTGGTGATCGACGAAGCCCATGACCAGGCCTACAAAAGCGAAACAGCCCCCTACTACCGTGCCGAACGCGTAGCAGCCCGCCTAGCGCAACTGAACCAGGCGTGCCTGCTAAGCGGCTCTGCCACGCCAAACATTGAGGACTACTATGTGGCAAGCGCTAAAAAACGACCCATCATTACCCTAGAGCAGCTTGCAAAACAGCCAGTTGAAGGCAGCGAAAACCAGATACACATTGTGGATATGTGCGACAAAAGCTTACACACGCGCAGCAGTATTCTGAGCAACCAGCTTATCGAAGCTGTGCAGAAAGCCCTCTCGGAACAGTCTCAGTCACTCCTATTTTTAAACCGACGCGGTACGGCCAGTGCAATTCTGTGTAGCGATTGTGGCTGGCAACTGGTGTGTAGCCACTGCGACCTAGCCATGACCTACCACGGTGACAGCCACCAAACGCGCTGCCATATTTGTGGCCGCACTGCCCCGCTGCCCACCAGTTGCCTCGACTGCCACGGCAGCGACATATTACTGAAAACCATCGGCACCAAAGCCGTTGTTGACGAAGTAAACCGACTATTCCCCCAGGCGCGTGTACACCGCTTTGACACCGATAGCCCCAAGCCAGAACAAATTGAAAACCAGCTCGAAATGCTGCAATCGGGCGCTATAGATATCATTATTGGTACCCAAATGATCACCAAAGGACTCGACCTACCCAAACTAAGCGTAGTGGGGATTTTGAGCGCCGATAGCAGTTTGCTGATACCCGACTACACCGCCAACGAGCGCACTTTTCAACTGCTCACCCAAGTTTTGGGTCGAGTGGGGCGCGGCCACCGCGCCAGCCAGGTAGTGGTGCAATCATACAACCCCGCCCACCCGACCATTGTAGCCGCCACTCAACAAGACTGGGCGGGGTTTTACGAACAAGAACTCCGTGAACGACAACTGTTTCATTTCCCACCGTACGTGTTTTTACTGCGGCTTACCTGCTTGCGGGCCAGCAGCGCTTCGGCGGAAAAAACAGCAATGAAGTTGAAGAAACAGATACAAAAAGAACATCCCGGGCTAATTGTTGAGGGGCCATCGCCAACCTTTCACCCACGCGAAAGCGGCAAGTACAAATGGCAGCTCATTGTTAAAAGCCCACAGCGTACCAAACTGACGCACCTCATTGAGTGCCTGCCTTCGGGCTGGCAGCACGACATTGACCCCGCAAACTTACTCTAGATACTCTCGACAGCAAGTTCCTGAGACAAAACAGCACACTTCCCTTACTCGCCAATCTGTTTATTTGATATACTACCCCTCATGAATACGCAACTTATTACCTTACCAAACCCGCATTTGCGCGAACGGAGTAAAAAAGTCGGGTTTATTGGCACCGACATTGAAAACTTGGTCGAGGCCATGAAAAAAGCCACGCTCGACTGGGAAGACAGCCGTGAGCACGAGGTAGGCGTGGCGCTGGCCGCCGTGCAAATCGACAGCTTGAGCCGGGTAGTTATAATCCGCAACAACTTCGATGACAAGTCTGATCGTAGTTTCCGAATTTTCATTAACCCCGAAATTACCAAGTACGAAGGCGAGATCCTCAAAGATTACGAGGGCTGTCTAAGCATTAAAAACGTGTACGGCCTGGTGCCGCGCCACAGTAAAGTACGCGTAAAAGCACTCGATGAACACGGCAAAGAAGTTCGTTTGACTGCCGAGGGCTTTTTAGCGCGGGTTTTTCAGCACGAAATTGACCATACCAACGGCACCGTCTTCATTGACCATATCCGTGAAGACACTGAGGCGTTTTTTGTGCTCAACCCCGAAGGAAAGTTGATCCCCTTAGATTATGCAGAAGAAATCGAGCACAATGCCGACCTCTGGGACTAACAAGCCAAGCATCGTTTTTTTTGGCAGCGGGCCAGTGGCTGCCGCATCTTTGGAGCTTCTTTTGCAGTCTTTTACTGTTGAGGCGGTTATAACCAAGCCTCGCCCAGCCCATCACCGCGGTAGTGTACCTGTGCTTGAGATTGCCGAAACATATACTTTACCAACCATACTTGCGAGCAACAAAAAAGAGTTGTCGAAAAAAGTACATGACCATACTTTCGAGAGCGAGGTCGGGGTTTTAATAGACTTTGGAATTATCGTAGCGCAAGATGTTATAGACACGTTCCCGCTCGGTATTATAAATAGCCACTTTAGCCTGCTGCCAGAGCTGCGCGGCGCTGACCCAATTACCTTTGCCCTTCTGAGCGGTCAGGAAAGAACGGGCGTAAGCCTAATGCACCTGGTGTTGGCCATGGATGAAGGCCCCCTTTTGGCACTGGGTGTACAAGAAAATATTACCAGCTTAACAGGGCCGGAACTCACTGACAGCCTGGTTCAGTTAAGTTATGGTTTGCTGCGTGATCAACTGCCACTGTATATGGAAGGTAAAAATACCGGCCACATTGTGCAGTCACACATTCACCAGCTAATAGATAACTTTGCCTACCCCAAAGAAGCAACTTATACACGCAAACTCGCTAAGCAAGATGGTGTGATTGATCTTACCAAACCAGCTATACAGCTTGAACGCGAAGTACGCGCTTACTTGGGTTGGCCAGGCAGCCGCACAGTGATTGCGGGCAAAGATGTAGTGGTAACTGCTGCACATGTTGCAGATAACACCTTACAAAATGTAGATAAAAAAACAATTTTTGTCGCCGATAAGCAGCTCTGTCTGCAAACGGCCGACGGCGTACTGGTAATAGATATGCTAAAGCCCGCTGGCAAATCAGAAATGACTGCTAGCGCCTTTTTAGCAGGCCACAAACACCTACTATAAGAACATTTAACCTACTTGCGCACGGAACACTAAATCTCAGGGTACGACCCGATCGATCGGGTCGTACCCTGAGATTGCTGGACACTTTCAGTCGGCTGCTGCCAAGTTATATGAAGCCTTCTTGCATTTTCATCCACCAAAGCTCACGCCGCCAATTATTTATCGGCTGCCATTTCTACAGGGACTGACCTCATGTACTGATGATGTCAAGGGGGTCCTTGTCCTTGTATATTGAATTCTGCTAACTAGGCGGCCATTGGAGGCTGTTGCTGACCAGGATCGGGCTGCTGCCATTGCTGTGCCTGTTGTGGTTGAGCTGGCTGGGCGTAAGTTTGGGCCTGTTGCTGGGCTTGAGCTTGAGCTTGCGATTGGTCTACTGCTGGCTGCTGGCCACTTGAAGCCATAATTTGAGGTGCCATTTGGCTAATTTCAACCTTAAGAGCCTCAAAGACATCATTCACGACTTGTTTGTAGTTTGGCAGGTTGGTTTCGAGCCACTGGAGTGCTTGGGCCTGGTTGTTATCGCCACCAGCGTCGATGAATCGTTCAAACTCCTCGAGCTGTTTGTCGGTCATTTGGTTCGCGAGCTGCGTACCCACGCGTAGTTCCAGCGTTTCATAAATGTGCTGGAGCATAGCCTTTTTTTGGTCTTCTGGCAGACCGCCGAGGCCAAGTTGTTGTAGTAAGTTGTTATCGAGTTTTAACATAGTCTTATTGTATCAGACGCTACAACGTCCGCTCCTTTGTTTCAATATTGTAAAAACTTATTTTATCACCAACTTGCAGTTCAATGCGACTGGTAGTGGCAAGGCTTAGGCCGCACATTTCGCCCGTAGCAATATCTTTGGCGTCGTTTGGCCCACGTTTGAGGCCCGTTAGCTTTGCTTCGCCCAATGTTTCTTTGCCGCGGATAACCCTAGCCAGCGCAGGCAATGTTAGTTTGCCACTCATGACCTCGCCGCCGCAAATCACCTCTGTTTTAGTAGTTTTAAACACACCTTTTACTTCAAGTACGCCTAGCTCTTTTTCGGTTACTTCAGGGGCGAGTAGCTTGCTCAGTTCTTCTCGAACGTCATCGATCAATTCGTAAATAACCGAAAACAGTCGTATTGACACGCCATCGCGGCTAGCGAGTCGCTTGATGTTATTGGCCACTGAGGTATTGAAGCCGTAAATAATCGCTTTATGCGCCGAGCTGTTGGCCATATGCACATCGTTGTCGTTAATAACCCCGACTCCCGAGCCAACAATGCGTACGGCCACTTCGTCGGTGTTAATGGTACGCAAACTATCGGCGACCGAAGCCAGTGAACCCTGCACATCACCCTTAATGATGATGGGCAGTTCTTGCAGCGTGTCGGAACGGCTAATAATGCGTAGTAGCTCGCTGCTGCTCATATCTGATCGGTGCGTTGAGTTCGCCCTTTGCATGGCAACGGCTTCGGCCTGAGCACGCGCTTCTTTTTCGTTTTTTACAATCACAAATGGATCACCAAATTCTGGTAGCATTTTGAACCCACTAATAACTACAGGTGTCGAAGGGCCAGCGGCTTTCAAAACTGTGGCGTTCGTTGACTCCAGGTTGCGAATTTTGGCGTAAGTACCGCCAGCTACAATGAAATCGCCTGGTTTAAGAGTGCCTTCTTCGACCAGCGCATGTGCAATTGGCCCACGACCGTGCTCTAGGTGAGCTTCTATAATAAGCCCTCTGGCAGGCACCGTGGCATCGGCTTTAAGCTCGTCAATATCGGTAACAAGTAAAACTGTGTCGAGAAGGTTTGCCAGACCATCGCCCGTTTTGGCGCTGACCTCAACCATTGGCGTGTCACCGCGCCATGCCTTATCATCTGCAACAACCCCGTGTTCTGCTAACTGCCCCATAACAAGCCCTGGGTTTGCGCCCTCTTTGTCCATTTTGTTAATAGCCACGACTATTTTGGTTCCCGCGTTTTTAGCGTAACGAATGGCCTCAATAGTCTGGGGCTTTACACCATCGTCAGCAGCCACAACTATGATGACGATGTCGGTAAGGTCCGCGCCATGCTGGCGGATGGCCGCAAAAGCTTCGTGACCTGGTGTGTCGAGAAACGTGATTAAGCGATCTTTATGCTCTATTTGATATGCAGAAATGTGTTGAGTAATCCCACCCGCCTCGCCTTTAGCAACTTGTGCACCACGTATGGCGTCAAGTAGGCTGGTTTTGCCGTGGTCAACATGGCCCATTACCGCCACCACAGGTGGGCGTTCGACCGAGTTGGCGCTCTCAACGTTTTTCTTGCGTTTTACTGGCTCTGTTTCGATAACTTTTTTCTTGAGCTCGACATCGAGGCCGAGTTCACCCACGATAATTTGCGCTGTATCGAAATCGAGTCGCTCGTTAATAGTCGCAACAACACCGTTCTTAAATAACTCGCCAATAAGGCGTGTGGCAGGCAACTGGAGCACCTCGGCGAGCTCGCCGACGGTGACACTGTCTGGCACTTCTATTGAGGCTGCCATGGTTCATGCTCCTTTCGTTGCCTTAGTTGTTTGTGGGGCAGCCACGATTTGGCCAACCCCACAAACAAAGTTTATTATTTTGCGCTTTTAAGGCTCAAAGAAATCTTACGAGCGTCGGTGTCGATATCGAGCACCTTAAACTCTTTCTTTTCATTGAGCTGGAAAATCTTTTCTGGGTCAATGCTGTCATCGTCGCCCATTTCACTCACATGCACCAGTGCTTCAACACTTGAGCTAAGCTGCACAAAGGCGCCAAATGGTGTGATTCGGGTAATTTTGCCTTCAACCTTTTCGCCCTTTTTGAAAGCTTTGACTTCTTTCAACCATGGGTCTTCACTCATTTGCTTGAGACTCAGTGACAAGCGGTCTTTGTCGATAGCAATGATTTTAGCCTTGACTGTTTCGCCAACTTTTACGTAGTCACGTGGGTTTTCAACACGCTCCCAGCTAATTTCTGATATGTGAATTAAGCCTTCAATGCCGTCGACATTTACAAACGCACCAAAGTCAATCACGCCCGTCACAATGCCTTCAACTTCATCGCCAACCTTAAGTTCGGCGAATCGAGCTTGCATGTCGTCTTTCACCGCTTCTTTTTCAGAGAAAATAAGCTTGTTGTCTTTACGGCTGACGTCCAAAATTCGGACGCGAATTGGCTTGCCCGCTAGTGCGTTCAGCTTTTGTAAAATTTCGTCTTTATCTGCTCCGCTGACACGTGGGTAGTGCCCTGCTGCTAGCTGTGATACGGGCAAAAAGCCACGTATACCTTCGAGCTCAACCAGCAGTCCACCGCGGTTTGCATCGTAGGCCGTAACCTCAATGATTTCACCTGCTTCGAACACACGCTGGAGTTCGTCCCAACCGCGGTCTTTGGCAGCCCTACGCATGCTGAGTAGCGCGTAGCCTTCGTCCATTTCTGGGTCAATAACGCTGACCGTAACCGGCGCACCCTCTTCAAGAGATTGACCGTGGCCAACCTCGCGGCGCATTACGATACCGACGCCCCTGGGCCCTAGGTCGATCCAGACTTGATGTTTACGAACGGAACTGATTGTTCCTTCAACAACATCCCCTGTTTCGAGTTGTTTTAGTTCGGAGCCTGCAAGCAGGTCATCCATTGTTAGTGTAGTGTTTGGCATTTCTTACGTGCCTCCTTGTAGTGTATTTCTTCGAACTCAGCGACAAACAGCAGAGCTGCGGCACACCTCATTCGTAAGATTGCTTCGTATTATATCTGTTTTACCTCTGTAAGTAAAGTAAGGCTTACGTAACCCCTCACTACCCCTTGCCTCATGAACCCGTTCGGTCTAAGCTATAGCTTAGGACGAAAAACAAATACGTATGCCATACGGTAAGAAACTCACTGACGCAGAAGTTGCAGCACGCATGGTTG
>JBATSO010000036.1:0-28685 GCA_049293335.1 Saccharimonadales bacterium (SeqCode) | reverse complement strand
TCGGCCATACGAGCGGCAATGACTTCATTTGATACTCTTTTGTTAGCCATAGGTGTTTGTCTTGATTCGTCCTATCCTACAGGATAGTCGAAAGCCCCTGATGGGGCAAGGGTAGTGAGCAGTTACTCTATAGAACCTGTTCAAGAAGGGGTTGTATTTTTCACCTCTGTTTGATATGATAGTACAGCTTTATCGCGGGATGGAGCAGCGGCAGCTCGCATGGCTCATAACCATGAGGTCCCAGGTTCGAGTCCTGGTCCCGCAACCAAGAAAAATGAGTCACCATGCGTGGCTCATTTTTTGTTCCGCCAGCCACTTCCAGAGGAACTATTTGTAGCATATAGCAAAAAAGGGGAGCATGGCTGAAGACACGTTTACTGTGCATGAGTTTCCGCCAATCAAGTCTTTTTGTGTTCCACGAAAGCCCTAAGAAACGCTAGTTTTTCATCGCCTAACCCTGAGCCGAGTATTTGACTCGTGTTAAAGTTAGGATTTGGGCGCCTCCTCGGAGAGCCGCAAACATGCTACCCTATGCCCACACTGTGCACCAGCAAGTTTCACCACAACGTGCTTTTTTGTTATAGTTAACGGATGAAAACAGTTGCCAGACGCCTCACTGATGGTCAAGACTTGTTGGGCGAAATTCAGAAAATTGTCCACGATTATGATATTAAGGCAGGCGTACTGCTATCTGCCGTCGGTAGCTTATGGAAGTCTACAATCCGACTACCTGTTATTGATGGAAACGTGAAGTACATCTACCCAGAAAACGTTGAAATTGACAGCCTACATGGCACCGTATCGAAAAGCGGATGTCACTTGCATATTTCTGTGTCTGACAGTGAAGGTAAAGTCTTTGGTGGCCACCTAAAACAAGGCTGCACTGTCCGCACCACGTGCGAATTAGTGATAGGAATACTAGATGGCACCACTTTTACCCGAGAGCAAGACCCAAACACAGGCTTTGACGAGCTAGTTATACGCTAGGGTTTTGTCGCGAGGTGACTGCGCAAATCACTACTCTATGAATGAGCCAACCCCTATTCGTGCACGCGGTGGAAGAAAAAGTCTATCCAGGCTTCGAAGTTTTCTTGCCAGAAAAGCTTGTGTTTAGCCTTTTGTTTGGCTTCAGTTACCTCTGGTTCTGGCACCACATGTGCCAGCGCAACCTCTTTCGGCACTAACCAGACCGTTTCACCAGGCGCTGCCAGGCCAAAGTTTTGGCGGGCTGTTATTTCGCGGTACTGACTCGTCTTAAAATAATCATTCTGTAGCACTTGGTTGGTGTTTTTTAGCCGCGCCACGGCATTTTGTTGCTCAAGCTTGGTAACTTCTTGCTGCAACCGATAGTTCGTCTGAATGGCTTTTACGCCGCTCCAGCTCACCAGCAGTACTAGCACCACAAAAACTAAAGAACCTACGTTGCGAACATCTCGCAGCGTTAAAATATAGGCCTTCAAGCGCTGTTCGGCATGCCTCAAAGCTTCATGTATTTTTGTCTTATCGATCACATAATGTAGTATATACCACCTGCCCCGTTATCTGGTATAATCACTCCTGCACATAACCAGTGGCAATCGGCGACAGCCAAATACCTGGGGGTATAGCTCAGTGGTTAGAGCAGTCGGCTCATAACTGATTGGTCCTTGGTTCAAATCCAAGTACCCCCACCACAAGCATCCAAACACGTGATTTTTGAACCCATCAATCGGCATTTGTGTCAAAGCTTAGAGTCGAGTTGTGTAATAAAAGCTACAGCGTTTTACTTCTTAATTGGCATCGCGGCGCAAGAATAAAAGCCACGCAACAAGGCTCAAAGCCACGATCCAGCCCAGCGCAATAAAAGCCGATTCATTAATTGGCACCATTTTTTGAGCAGAAAACATTGGCTGAGCAACTACATTGCCAAGCGCTGTAAATGGCAAAAATTTGGCGTTTTCTTTTAAAAGCAGACTCGCTAATGTTTCGACTGTTCCTGGTGTCAAAAGATACAGCACAATCGTTCCAATCTGATTACGCACCAGCAGCGCAATAAGCAGTCCAAACATGCCCATACCCCAAATGTAAAACAATCCCCTCCAGATCATCTGGCCATAAGCAACTGATTGTGGCCCAACACTATGATGCCCCAGGTGCAACCCCAGCATAAGCGCAGCATACGAAACTAGTGCAACCAGCGCCACAAAAACTACCGCATATGATGTAACTACAGCAGCTTTGGCCAGTAATACTCCGCTACGACTGCGGTTTGCCGTAAGCGTGTAAAAAATAGTGTTGTAGCGGTATTCATGAGTAGCCAGCAGTATGGCAACAATCCCCGAAAATATTCCAACACCATTGAACGAACCAATAATATTGTCGAACATGTAATGTGGGTTAGCACCACCGTGATACTTGTAGCCCATACCCCAAAAATTCACTGCCCCAGCAAGTAACAGGGTAAGTATAGTAACCACATAGGTCGAACGTAGGGTGAGTACCTTTCGCAGTTCGGTACGAAGCAAAGACATTATTTTACGCCTCCTTTTGCGGCAAATTCCTCAGAATCAGCCGTTAGTTCCAAAAAAGCTTCCTCAAGCGAGCCTTCTTGACGACTAAGCTCTAGCACGGGTAAACCGCTAGCAAAAAGTAGTTTACCAACCTCATCGGTGGTTTTACCCGCCAGCCGAAAGCCATCGCCAATTTTGGTCAACTTTATCTGGGAACGCTTCATAACTTCTTGCAGTTTTGCCTGATTCGTCGTTCGTACAAACACAGTACCGTGAGAACTCTGAGCCACCAGTTCTTTTATGGAAGATTCGGCAATCAGCTTGCCTCTGCCAATCACCACTATATCGTCGGCCATTTGGGCCATTTCGCTTAGTAAATGGCTCGAAACAAACACAGCGTTGCCCTTGTCGGCATAGTCTTTAATAAACTGGCGAAGCCAAGCAATTCCTTCTGGGTCTAGGCCATTGGCAGGTTCATCAAGAATCAAGTACTTTGGTTGAGAAAGTATGGCAGCAGCAATTCCTAGCCGCTGGCTCATCCCCAAGCTAAACTTGCCAGGCGCCCGTTTGGCGGCATCTTTGAGCCCAACTATGTCGAGCACTTCATCTACGCGACTACGTTGCACCCCGCCCGCGTCTGCTAATATTTGCAAATGGTTGCGAGCCGAACGAGTCGGGTGAAAAGCCTTTGCCTCTAGTAAAATGCCTGCTACCTTGGTAGGCTGAGCATGCTCATGCAGTTGCTTGCCATCAAACGTGGTAGTACCCGCCCCTTTATCCAGACCAAGCATCAACCGCATGGCCGTGGACTTGCCTGCGCCGTTCGGCCCTAAAAAGCCTGTAACCTTGCCGAGTGAAACCGTAAAGCTTAAGTCTTGCACGGCGTATTTTCTTTTGTATTTTTTGCTGAGGTTTTGGGCAGTAATCATGCCTTGTATACTGCTCCCTGGCGAAAGAAGTGGCAAGATTATAATGGTAGTTTTTAGCACAAGCACGATATACTGTTTTAGGTATGACGCACGTGCAACAATCACTCAACAAAAAGTCAAACATTTGGATCCACGCGCAGGCGCCCGATGAAGACGAAATTAAGCTACTTTGTACCGAATACAAATTATCCGAAAGAATCGTACGCGATGCACTGGACCGAGACGAAATACCGCGTGTCGAGGCCACGGGCAACCATAGTCACACCTACGTTATTACTCGGTTTGCTTATCAGTCCCCAACAGGAGCCATCAAAACATCGCCAATTTTATTTGCCCTAAACGAAAAGCGGCTAGTAACCGTTAGTCTCGAAAGTCTACCCAGCATTGCCGATATTATGCCCGAAGATATGCGCACCAACGAGGGCAGTGATTCTGCCCATCTAATGCTGCTCATTTTGCTGAAGATCGATGCCGATTACGACCGCTTTATTCACGATTCAAGCAAGCAAATACGGCATCTTTTTGACCGTTTGGGCGAAAGGCAAGTGGGCATAAAAACATTCCTGGGGTTTGTGCACATCGAAGACGATTTAAATAATTTCCTGCGGTCGCTGCGCCCCACCAACACCACGCTCCGCCACCTACTTACCTCTCAGCATGCTCCCATGTTTGAACGCCACAGCGACCAAGTAAACACGGTTATTTTAAACAACGAACAGTCCATTCAGGCTTGCGAAGACAACCTTATGGCGCTCGATTCTATCCGCCGCACGTACTCACTCGTAAATTCACATAACCTCGATCGAACCATCAAAATTCTAACAATGGTAAGCGTGTTTATTTCTATTCCTACCATGTTTTTTAGCCTGTACGGCATGAACATTGGCCTGCCGTTCCAGCGCGAAGAACGGGCGTTCACGTGGCTACTTGTGTTTTGTTTCTTTACGGTTATAAGCGCGTACCTCATCGGCCGCAAAAAACGCATTTTCTAGGAATTTCGAACTATACACGTCCAGTCGTCTGCCGCACGTCCATCTGCGAGCGCCTGATCATAATACTTCATAGCATCATGCAGGAGCGGAAACTCCTCTGCGGTCGCATGCGCCAATGCATAATGGTCATCTTTAGCGATCCATTCTACCGAGAAATTTATTGGGTTAGGGTGAGTTTGATGACCGCGCCATGCCATTTGAGTAGTCACACCCCCAGGACGCTCAGCCAAAGCATCGCCGGTTTTTTTCACATCTAAACCCATGGCTTCCGCTAAACACATTGCCTCACCAAATGCTGCAATATGAGCCGATTGAAGTGCGTTCAAGACTAACTTATAGCGCATGCCGTGGCCGACCGAACCAAAGTGCTTTACCTGTGAGGCAATCTTTTTCAAGTGTGGATCTAGTTCACTCAGCTTTTCGGCATTTCCGCCAACCAGCAATATAAGCTGCCCGGTCTCCGCGCCTGCGCGACCGCCAGTCATAGGCATGTCGAAAAATGTTAGTTCTTTCTGGGCGCAAGTTTCAGCAAGTTCATCTACCCAACTAACTGAGAGCGTTGCACAGGTAATGAGCGTTTGGACTTGAGTAGCATGTTCAATAATACCGTCTCCGCCGAGCCAGACTTGTCGTGAAGATTCATCATTGGCTGTAACTTCAAAAACCAAATCAGCACCCTCTACGGCTTCTGCGACCGATCTGGCGAGCCACGCACCACGCGCAACTAGGCCTTCCGCTTTCTGGGCAGACCGATTCCATACGGCAACCTCATATCCATTTTTCAGAAAATTATCTGCGATTCCATGTCCCATTATGCCGAGACCAAGCACTGCTACTCTTGTCATAATTTGATTGTAGCACGCAACCACCACAAACTTTCGTGCGCTTTTGGGAGGACAGTCCTCCCAAAGTGGTTCTGATGTTATAATAACCTAAATTTTCGGCAAAAAATGTTTATTTTGTTGCGAAATTCATTAAGTGGTTCAGACTATCGAGATTATTCGACAAGAAGTCCGCGCCCACACCTAACAACTCACGAGGCCTCTAAGAGGACTGTATTGTTAAAAAGTTATGTCTTTGAAGCGGAGTTAAGTTTTGCAGTAAACTCTGGTAGTGAGGTCACCGTTTCAGTCGCGCCTGCAGTTAGCAAAGAATCGGCATTACTAAATCCGTGTGTTACGCCGACCCGTTGAACTATCCCTGCACGCAACCCGGCCTGTATATCTACTTCATGATCACCGAACACCAGACAATCTGACACATTTGCGTTGAGGCGGTTTAAGCCCAAGAGAAGACTTTCCGGATCTGGCTTATGCGCGGTTACATCTTCGCATGTAACAATCGTAAAAGCTGGTAACTTAAAGTAGGTTTGAAGCTTTTCGCAAAACATCGCAAGTTTTTCGCTATCTGACATCGCTTTATCCTCGTATAGTTTACTTAAGCCAAGTTCCGGGAGAGCAATACCGAAGTTCCTAACGACATGATGTGATGTTCCGCTCGTAAAAATTGCGAATTTAACATGCAACTTGCTCGTCACCTCGAACAGCTCGGTTAATCCTTCGTATGCTTTCACGTAATTAGGCGCTAGAACATCTTGAGTAGGGTTAAGCAGTTCGTGGAGCTTGTCGAAATCTATCTTTTCAATAATTGTAGGCGAAGTACTGTAGAGCGCAGTAACTGTACGTTTGAGCGTTTCATGGGCGCTACCTCCAATAGTATCGTGTAGCACCTGTTCGAAAAATTCATACGTTGGGATTGTTTCTGTAGACAAGCCTATGTTGGCCAGATAGTTTTTAATTGTTTCGAACTGCCCATGTCGGATAAGAGAAACCGTGTCAACAAGTGTTCCATCTGCGTCAGAAATTATGGCACTAGGGAGCTTCATGCTGATATCATTTCATTTTGGATGCATTCAATCAAGCTTAGTAGTTCTGCAGCTGACTGAACTGCCATACATTTTTCGCGTATCTCCTTGGCGCCATCAAAGCCTTGAATGTATATTTTACAAAATTTGTTAAGTGTATGAATGGGTCGCTCGCCGTTTTGCCACGTTTCGGCAAACAGTTGAACGTGCCACCGAAACAGCGCAACCCGCTCTTTGGGAGGACAGTCCTCCCAAAGTGGTTTTTGTGTTGTAGTAGCGAAGGTGTAGGGGTTATTAAAGATGCCTCGGCCAATCATAATGCCATCTAATTTGTGCAGGGCAGCGAGCTGTTCGCCGTGCTCGCGACTTTGCACATCGCCATTACCAACAATGAGCGTACGTTTGCCAAGAGCATCGCGCTGCTCACGAACCTGGCCTATCAAATCCCAATCGGCAGGGACTTTGCTCATTTGTTTACGAGTGCGGCCATGTATTGTCAGCATGTCTAAATCGAAGCCAAGCAAAAAGTCGAACCATTCCAGGTCAACCGTCGTAAACCCAACCCGTGTTTTGACACTCAGAGGCAACTGCGTCAAGGACGGACCCTGACGCAAGCCTTCTTTTGATGCTTCAATTATGGCCGCAGCCAGCGGCCAGTTTTCACGACGTATGAGTGCAGCGCAAGCCCCATTTTTGACTTCACTTTTGGCTGGACAGCCCATGTTGAGGTCGACACCAGCAAAATTGACGCCATCTGGCAGCCCCAGCTCGTGCGCCAACGAACCATCTGCAATCTGCTGGCAAACTGCTTTAAAATTTTCTGGCTTTAGGCCCCACAACTGGGCAACTACCTTCCCTTCACTTTCAGCGAAGCGAAGCTTTTTGAGTAAATTTGGACGCCCCACGCTCATGAGGCCATCAACATTCACAAACTCTGTAAAAAACAGGTCGGGAGCGGCACACCCAGCCACCACCTGCCGAAACACCGTATCGGTCACATCATCCATCGGCGCCAACACAAAAAACGGTTTTTGGGGTGTATATTTCATATTCGTTAATAATTGTACCAGCGCTATGCAGCTTGTCTTATATAAGCTGTCGATTTGACAGTTTGAGCATGATCTTTGTAAGGACCTTTTACACCATCTAGTACGTTAGCAAAAAATACACCTCGTCTATACTGATCTGAAAGAGCTTGCGCTACAATTTCACGTGTAGCCCCAACTTTCATGTCCAACGCCAACTGGGCAATCCGTTTTGATACTTCAGGCAATATTTTTAGCCCCGTATACACATCCTCAACTCGCTTATTCGCGCCATTCTCTTGTTTCTCACGTCGCTCGACTGTCTTCATTGGGTCATATCCTAGGCTTGTAAGGGGTGCAGCTACCCCATTTCTTTTTGCTCGGGCTAACTGCTGAAGATCGATATACCGAACAAGCGCGTTCAGTGACAATATTTTCTTTTCTTGGGCCGCTTCCTCTGCAACTGCCTCCAGGGATCTCATGGGGTTATCAACAGCCTGTAGGCTAATCCCAAGCGCCGTTAAGTCGGTGTAGCTTTTTCGTGCATTTGCAAGGTAATCACCGTAGGTATAAATAATACTTTTTACTGCAACACCTGCCAGTATCCTGCTTTGGGAGGCGCCCTTTCCTTGCTCTTTATAGTTTCTCACTTGGTGGTCAAATACTTCCATAAAATGGTCGTGTAGCCCTCCAGGATGTTCCTCTATGTTCTCACTAAATGCAAGAATGGCTAAGGCATCATTTTTTCCCGATGCGTTGTTGGAAAAAATCCTGTAGTTGTAGCATCTTTTACTACGGGCAGCCGTTCAAAAGTGCCGATGTGCAAAGTCTTGATTGCTGTTTGAACAGGCTTAACTATGACCGTATCCTCTATTGAGAACCGTGCCAGGCGGCGGCAAACTTTTGCGCAACGTCTGCACGGCTCAAATACCCGACACCATCTTTACTGTTATGCTCAGGGGGCACTACCAACTCAGCGGCGCCCGTCACGCCGAGCATGCCCACTTTGAGCACCACTTTTAACATGAGAGTCAAAGTTATCTGGCGTTGTCAGACCTAAGTCATCGGCTACCTCAGGGCTAATCCGAGGGTCCATGCCGTGAAGGCCCGCTTCAATTTGGTGTCGAGTGGGGCGCATTGTCATACCCACATTGTAGCATATTTGGCTGTATTTAGCAACTTTTGGCCTCTGTTTATTCCCAGCGGAAAACACGAAAAGCAATGATATACACTACGAAAAGCCAGGCCGTAATAAGCCCAAACTGCGGCAAGAGTTCTATAAAGCCCCTGTTTTCTGTAATTATTAGGCGGGAAGCATCAATAATAGGTGTTAAGGGCAAATACGCGGTAATACCTTGTAGCCATTCGGGCATAAGAAAGCGTGGGAAAAAGCTACCCGAAAGGAACATCATGGGGAACGTAACCATTTGGGCCAGCGGCGCAGCTTGGCGCTCATTGCGTGCCCAGCCGCCAATAGCGAGCCCTATGCCAAATAACATGGCTGCGCCCAGTATAATAAGAAGCGTCAGCAGCAACCAGTTGCCCCTCATTTGCAAATGAAACACCGTAAGACCCACTAACATCATTGTGCCGATAGAAAGTAACCCAACCACAACATTCGAAATGGCATTGCCTAAGAAATATTGCCAAACCTTAAGGGTTGTTGTGTGGTAACGGCGCAGTACACCGCGCTCTTTAAGCTTAGGGAAGACGCTGGTTGGCCCGAAAATTCCTGCCCCAAGTAAAGAAAACCCTAGCAGGCCTGCAAAGACATAGTCAAACTGGCGCATGCCTTGTTTTGCAGTTGAGTTAGCCGTGGCCGAAAAAGGCTTTTCAACTGGTACAAATTGTTTATTGACACCTTCAAAAACACTGTTCAGCACCGATGCAAGTGTCATACCTGCCTGCTCATTATTCTTGTTGTAGAGTACCTGTGCTACCCCTGTTGGGTAACCCTTGGCGCCGACTTGCCCAAAGTCTTTCGGCAGTACGATGGTGGCGTCAAGCTCACCGCGGCTCATTTTTTCTTGAGCAGCGGCCACTGTGGTAACCGACTTATTAATTTTGAGCACTTTGTCGCTTTCACCTTTTTTCACAAAATCTTTGGCAAATGACGAATCAGATTGGTTAATAAGTGCAACATTGAAGCTCACGGAGCTGCTTTTGCCAAAAATACCACCAAACACAAAAAGGAACAGTAGAGGAAACACAAAGGTGAAAAAGATGGCAAGCTTGTCACGAAACAGTCGTCGTACGTCTATTTTTACGAAGGCTAGAATGGGTAAAAAAGATTTTTGCATGGTTTTAATCCCGCAACGCCTTCCCTGTTAGGTCTATAAATACATCCTCGAGGTTGGCCTGTTGTACCTGCTGCTGTTTTTTAAAACCCTTCTTTAACAAATTGTTAATAAGGTTTTTGGGTGTGTCGAGCGCAATAATTTTGCCACCGTCCATCACCGCTACGCGGTCACAAAGCAACTCTGCCTCATCCATATAGTGTGTGGTCATTATAACCGTAACGCCACGGTCACGTACTTCTTTAATCAGTTCCCATAAATTGCGACGAGCCTGGGGGTCCAGCCCAGTGGTAGGTTCGTCTAAAAAGAATACTTTCGGACCATGCACAAGCGCCGCAGCAATCGAAAAACGCTGACGTTGCCCACCAGAAAGTTGTTCAACATAGCTTTTAGCCTTTTCTTCCAACTGAACGCTTCGCAAAAACGCCATGGTGTCGATTTTTTCGCCGTAGGCGGCCGAAAAGAATTCGAGCAGTTCGGTTAGCTTTGTTTTTTCTTCGAATGAGGGTGTTTGCGGCTGTACGCCTATAAGAGCTTTTATTTTATCGGGGTTTTCGGCAATATCTATGCCATCTAACGTGGCGCTCCCGCCATCAATGGGGCGAATAGTTTCGAGCATTTCAAGTGTGGTGGTTTTGCCCGCACCGTTCGGGCCTAAAATACCGAATATTTCGCCCTGTTTGACTTCGAACGATATGCCATTTACCACGGCTTTACCGTCATACATTTTGGTTAGACCATCGGCCTTAACAATATAGTGATTTTTTACCATATCTTATACTTTACCACCTCTATCGTGAGTACACTACAGCCCGCAGTAAAAATTACAAAATAAAGAACACCTCTTTCGAAGTGCTCTTTATTTTTCAAACTCTAGGACTTTACTTAGCTGCGCTTGACGGTCAAGAAACCGTTGCGTGGGTTTTCGTTAACCTGGAAACCTGCTGGAAGGTCACAAGCTTCTGGGCGATTATCCTTAGAAAAGTAGTAAATAGTCTGTTCTTTACCACCGCGAAGTGTAACTTTCTTTGAGTTTAGGTGGTATGTAACACCCTTTGAGTTCTTGTGCGTGTATGCCATATGCGTACCTGCTCCCCTCTTATAACATTAAGTTAGTACCCCTAACATACCCTGTTAGCATTTTGTTTGTCAACACCTAACGCAATGCACAAAGAATTAGCGTTATGGCCTTGCGCGATTGTAGCAACCTATATTACACTTATGGTTGTAAGTATTTAATGTCTTAAAAGGTGGAAAAATGGATTTTCGACAGACAAGCTCTACCCCTGTTAGCCGACCAGAGTCGACTAATGTAGCTGCGCCAGCGCCGCATCGTACCAACAAAAAAGTAAGTGTGCTTTCAGAAAAGCAGCAATGGCTCAATTGGCTGAGTGTTGTAATATTGTTTGGCGTAGGTGCCTTACTTGCTTTACTCGCCTTCTCGTTTGCCCGCAGCAACAGCAACTTTAGTGAAGCCCAATATGTTAATCAGGATAAATATCAGGCTGTGTTTTTAAACAACGGCCAGGTTTATTTTGGTAAAGTTGGCAACCTTAACAGCAAATATCTTGAGCTTAACAAAGTTTATTACCTAACTCAAAACACAACGGGCGCCGCCAACCAACAACAAGCCAGCGGCGACTACACGCTCGTCAAGCTGGGCTGTCAGCAAATTCACTACCCCGATGACCGCATGCTCATTAACCGCGACCAAGTAACGTTCTGGGAAAACCTTAACGAAAAGGGTAAGGTCGCTAAAAGTATTGCCGAATTCGTAAAACAGAACCCAAATGGCCCAGATTGTACTCAGGTTAGTGACCAAACGCAGTCAAGCACGAACCCTACAACCCAAAGCGCCACAACGCCAAGTAACACGACACCCACAACCAAGAAATAAGTTCGTACTGCATGAAAGACCGAGTCGTACTGACTCGGTCTTTTTTTGTGCGTAAGAGTCTGAGCATAAATGTTCAGCCAACTAACCCCTACATACTACGCCTCATTTAGCCTTCCGTGAGCCTTTAGCCGTGTCTTATGTATATGCTCTCATGAGATAAGGAACGCACAAAAAGCATACTAGAACTAAACGTGTTCTCAGGCGCAAGACTTCGCCTAGAAAAGATGCTTCATAGCAAAGCGGTACAATGTTGTCAGTATGAAAGCAACGGTACTAAACACTGTAATTACCAGACTCCAGCCCGCCAGGTCGGGTGACCACTTGGCTGAAACAAAGTCGAATTTATAGAGCCCGTCAGGGATATCGGCCAGTTGCAGCCCCCGAGCTGCCGTATAATCTTGAATGCAGTTTATGGTTTCTTGGGCGGTCGCTGTTTGGCCCTCGGTATCACATTCTTTTTGAGCTTCGCCGTACAACGCGCTGTTGTTTTGGCCCATTGCCTTCTGTTGCGAGGCCTGTAGCCGCTCGTAGGTGTATTTAAGCTGAATGGGCGGGTGTACTGCATTGGAACCAGAAGCGAGGCTAGTGTTCATGTGCCCATACACGTACTGGCGCAGTTCCCGAAGAGCCTTTTCGACATCTCCTCCCTGCTCATCTGCCTGGTAGACTGCACTGCGTAGCTTTACCATTTGTTCGTTATTATTCCTTAAAGAAACTAGCGTAAGACCGCCAAATAGTATCATCAGCACCAAGAAATACCAGGGGTGAACCCGGCGAAGGTACCGCCAAACATGGTGGAGAGATCGTTTATTCATACTGTTTATGATTATACCCGATCAGCCCCTAAAATTAGAGCATTAATGAGATCGAACCAGACAACTAGTTCCATTAAGCAAAAATTCTGTTAAGCTAGCCTGTTCAAGTTATACTACTTAGTATGCATATATATTTTTCGGGGATTGGGGGGGCGGGAATTGGACCGCTTGCCATGGTTGCCAAACAAGCAGGTTATAGTGTTTCAGGCTCTGATAAACAAGATTCAAACTATATTAAATACTTGCGCAGCCATGGTATAACAAACATCACTATTGGTCAAACAACAGAGGTGATTGCCACTGTACACGCGGCAAAGCCAATTGATTGGTATGTGTATTCCTCGGCCGTGGCAATAGAGCAACCAGATGCACCAGAAATGCGATTTTGTCGCAAAAATAACATAAAAATGAGCAAGCGCGATGAACTATTAAATGCGATTTTGTCGCAAAAAAACTTAAAACTGATCGCTGTTGCGGGCACGCACGGCAAAACTACCACAACCGCACTATCGGTGTGGCTCGCTAAACAACTGGAAATGCCGCTAGGCTATATTCTGCCTGCGAAGAGCAGCTTTGCCGAGATGGGAGCGTACGAAGAAGGTGCTGAGTACTTTGTATATGAATGCGACGAATTTGACCGCAATTTTTTGCAGTTCTACCCTGCTATAAGTCTTATTACCGGGATTGATTGGGATCACCCAGATATTTACCCAACCCGTGAAGAGTATTACCAGGCCTTCCGTGACTTTTTGGGCCAAAGCAAAAACACAGTTGTGTGGCAGAGCGATTTTACCCGCCTGGGTACTAAGCCAGGTAAAAACGAGCTCGTTTTGTCAGATAATGATGAAAAAATGCGGCAAATTCGCCTAGCAGGCCATGTTAACAGACGCAATGCGTGGCAGGTGGCTCATGGGTTCCACGCACTCACTGGTCAACCGCTTGAAGTGTTGTTAGAGCATCTCGAACGGTTCCCTGGCGTTTCTCGGCGTTTTGAGCAAATTGTGCCAAACTTGTACAGTGACTATGCCCATACACCAGAAAAAATTCGGGGCGCTCTTCAGCTTGGGCATGAGGTTGCGGGCGGAAACTTAGTGGTAGTGTATGAAGGTTTACATAACACACGGCAACACTTTATTAAAGACGAGTTACCTCACCTTTTTGATGAACTTAAGAGTTTGTACATAGTACCGAGCTATCTGGCACGCGAAGACGCTTCGTTAGAACTTTTGACGCCCGAAAAACTTAAAGCCCTTTTGTCGTCATCTGCTCGGCAATACACAGAGCCCGCTGTGTTAGACGACCACTTGAAACAACGCCTACAAACGCATATAGATAGTGGCGATACGGTAGTTTGCTTGACTGCGGGCGGGGGTGGGAGTTTAGACGAATGGCTTAGGCAAGAGTTTGCGGTATGAAACTGCTACAGTTAAACATTTGGATGGGGCGACTTTCGCGGCAAATTTTGCCACTGATAGAGCGTGAGAAACCCGATATTATTACTGCCCAAGAAGTTTTTAGCACCGCGCAGCCTATTAGATTTCCCGACGCAACCTTTGATATTTTTGAACGCATGATGACTGCAGGCCACTTTGCCGATGGGTACTTTTCACCAACGTTTAACTTGACAGTTGCCAAGCAGTCAGTAGGTTTTGGTAATGCTATTTTAAGCAAGTTCCCCATACTTAAGCGCGAGACTTCATTTACGCATGGCCAGTTTCAGCCAGATATGACAGTGGCAGATTTTGAGCCAAACACCCGAAATTTTCAACTTGTGACCATAAAAACCCCGCTGGGCCAGGTGCATGTATGTAATCATCACGGCTACTGGGAAGCCCGGCCAGAGGGTTCTGCAAAAACATATGAAGCCATGCAGATTGTCGCCACTGCCTTGAGGCGCGTTGAGGGGCCACTTTTGTTTGCTGGCGACCTTAACATTAACCCGAACGCTGAGACTATGGGGCTTTTTGGCTCATTTTTAAAAAATCAGACGGCCACGCATGGCATTACAAATACACTAAGCCCTCTCGGCAAAGTGCAAAACGTGGCTTGTGACCATATACTCACCAATGAGCAAGTTACAGTACAGGGTTTTCGCGTGCTTGATGAGATTGTGTCTGACCACAAGGCACTTGTTGTTGAATTTGAAATTTAGTCATAAGCTTCGCGCCAGTCAATCTGCCATTCTCTCAACATTGCTTATTGCGCCAAGAGCATGTACAGGCCAAGTATAACAATGAGTGCCAAAAACCAACCAATGGTTCCCGCCACAGTCGTTGGTGGAGAGGTAAGCGACTTTAGAACCGACTGACCTGGTGCGGAGTTACTTGCGGTTTTGTCTTGCGGTTTTGGCGCGTTCGAAGGTGTTGCTTGCAGCACGCTTCCTGCATCCGTTCGGAAAGATTGAGTAGTACGAGAAGACTTAACTTGTTCTTTATCGGAACCGTGCAACGCCGCCGCCACGAGGGCCACTTCGCCAGCCGCTTCATCGAACTGGTGGCGGGTTTTAGGCCCGACTTCTGCCGAACGCTCCTTGTAATATTCGTGCCCGTATTCAAAAGAGGTTTCCTGCGCTAGCTTACCGTGTTCGTCGACTTCAATGTTGTGCCAGGCACTCCTTTCAATATGATGGCCCTTTGGTAGCTCTAGCTTTTCAACAGGTTTTAGCTGCTCGGGTGTAGGTTTTGCGTATTCGATTTTTTCGGTAGGCGACTTGGTTGTTTCAGGAGAGCGAACAACTGTTTTTTCGGGTGATCGAGCCGCACTGAGTTGTTCTACCGTGCGATCAGACCGCAACGATTCTTTTTTAAGAATCGCCGCCCTGGCCTCTTCGCGTATTTTTTCATCATATGCTTGCTTGCGTTCAGTAGCCTTTTCGAGTCTGGCCGCTTCGAAGTCATATTCGAGCTTTTTAACACGTTTTTCTTGCATTTTTTGCTCTTTTTGGTGACGTTTTTCGGCCTTTTTTTCGCGTCTTTTGTGCCTAAAATGTTCGATACCGCCGCCTACTATCAGCCCGGCCAGCAGTCCTTCACGGCGACCACGAATACGCTCTGCTCTGGTTTCTATTTCATGAACCTGAGACGTAACAAGCTGATTTGGGTTGATAGAGCTACCACTTGTTTGCTGCAAAACGTTGGGACTACTACTGCCCGCGTAGCGTTGACGCTGGGGCATGTTGAAGTACGGAGCAGCCACTGGAGTTGGTGCTATTGGCGGCGCGGGAGGCGTGGGCGGGAGGGTACCACCAGGCGGTCGAACATAACCTCGCCCTCTCGTTCCACCGCCCGAACTGGAGCCGCCCGCTGAGGCCGCGGCGCGAGGTGGCGATGACGGCGGAGTATGCGTTGTATGAGCCGGCGAAACGGTTGCCGTAGCGTCAGGCTCGGCTTCGTCAGTGTTCTCGGGGTTCACGCTGGGTTCGCTACTAGGTGTGGCTTCGGGAGCATGATTGAGTTCTAAGGTTTCTTCACCGTCCGTATGTGGTGGCTCAGACTCTGTGTTGTCGGCCGCTGAGTGCGCTACCTCTACGGCAGCTTCAACAATATGTGGGTCACGCACTTCAGGAACTGCCGCAATAGCTCGTAAATCGATTTCATTACCGTGTGCTAGTTCTTCGGCAATTGCTTGTTCCGCATGAGGATGGCTGGCAGGTGTTGTCTCGGTGGTATCGGCATATTTATCCGATGCTGCTGGGCTGGCTTCTGTACCCGTTGTGGCACCTTTATCCAAATGTTCACCCGACTTTGTAGCTTCGGCTGTAGGCTTGGCAACAAAAAGCTCTTTAAGTGAGGGAATTGAGATGTTTTTGGGGGCTTCGTTGGCGCTTGATTCGGCTTTAATAATTGGTAAAGAAATTTTGGGCAACTGCGCCTTGGCCTTACTCTTTTTAGAGTCTTTCGTGTCGAAATCATCATCATTCGATTCTGAGCTAGAAGTGGAAAATTTCTCTGACATACGTAGGTGTTATTTTACAAGAATTTAATTATTTTACAATCTTTCGACCGTAGTCATCGAAGGCAACTGCCCCTTTTCTCACCACATCAATCACGCCGTCAACCACTCGTATGACGGTTGAGGGTGGTCTTTCGCCCAGGTCACCTATATCGACATAAAAATCTACCTTGTCGTGAAAATAAGCTTCGGCTTCGACAAAATTCTCGGCCGTTCGTTCAAAAGGCGCATTGGCGCTTGTGGTTTGCAGTGGGCCAGTTACCGTCATAAGAGCTTGAAGTTGCTCATTGTCGGGAATACGCACAGCTTGTCGGCCCGTACCTTGATTGAGGTACGTTATATCGTGCGGTATTTCGACACTAACTGCACCTGGCCACAGTTCGGCAACAGGCTTCAAATACTTGGCTTTTATACCAAGACCTACAAGTTGGTCGAGCGAAGCAGCAATAAGCGTGCCAGGCATGGCGCGGCGATTTTTGAGCGCGTATAATCGCTGAACAGCCCCCTCGTGACGAGCAGCACAGACTAAACCATACACTGTATCGGTCGGCAAAACCCCCACTGCTCCATTTTTTAATAACTCGTGGAGTTTTGGCTCGTTAAGACTCGTAAACACGTGCATTGTGGCTACCGTTTACTGTAAGCGTAGTAGGCAAGTGCAGAAAGCAGAACAAAGAAGAATATAGCGAACACGATTGCCCCAACGGGGGTGCTACTTGGCTTTTTTGGGACGGGCGCTGGTTTGTCTTGGTCTTGCGCTGGTGCGGCAGGTACCTCGCTAGACTTTTCGACTGGAGCTTCTACGGGAGAATCAGCAGGAGGCTGAGTAGGTGGTTCAACTGGCGTAACGGGCTGTTCGGCGCTAGGGCCTGGTGCCACTGAAGACGTGGGCGTAGCAGTGGATGCCGTAGGAGTAGCCGAGGCAACTGGAGCACTGGGTGGAACGCTTGGTGTACTTGAAGATGGCGGCACAATATCCATACCAGCAATTTTTGGCGGGCTTTGGGGCGGGTTACTTACGGGAGCTGGAGCTGGCGAAGTTGACGCAGGTTGATCTTCCATATGGCTATTGTAGCATTACTGGAGCTGGTAATAAGAGTGCTTTTTTACAATCATGTCTTCGGCAATTAGGTCTTCCAGCACGCCCGAGAGCCTCTGGTCTGTAATGGAGTCCGCTAGCTGGACATACGTAGCACGGCCAACGCTCAATCTGCGTAAAATTTTGCCCCGAATTTCACGCCGAGAGCCCTCGAATTTTGATTGTTTGGTGTAATGTTTGCTTTGAGTATTGTTTTTAATTTGCGTTTTTAAGAACGTGCCATAATCCATGACTGCCCAATAAAACTCCCTGGGGTGTTCGTGGTCGAGGGTCGCTGCAACTGCCTCGCGAATATGTGTATCGGAGACGTTTTTTTCGTTTCGGAAGAAGTGGTGCAGATAGACAGTGCGGATGTTAGTTTCGATAAAAATGCTCGGCACATTGAAGGCATACGCCAAGATTGCACCAGCAGTGTTAGGGCCAACGCCAGGAAACTGTGTAAGTTCGGCCTGAGTACGAGGAAACTGTTTAGTTTTATGTAACTCCCTAGCTGTCTGCCAGAGATATTTAGCACGGCGGTTGTAGCCCAACCCCTGCCAGGCGCGTAGCACATCGCCTAGCGGTGCTTTTGCCAGCGCATCGTAGGTTGGAAACTGAGCAAGAAAGCACCTATATTTTGGTATAACTCGGGCTACTTGTGTTTGCTGAAGCATGAACTCGCTGACCAAAATTGCATATGGGTCAAACGCACCCCGAGCATTAGCAATACGCCATGGCAAATCGTGCCGACCATGGTTATGGTAATAGTTCCATATAGTCTCGCGGAATTGGCTGTTTAGTTTGGTGGCTACATTCACTCAGCTATGATAGCATTCTCTGTACTAGCGAACGTTTGTAAGGCTGACATCGGCAATTTTCTTTGGCTGCCCACCATCGAGGCTTATTGCATAATCAGCCACTTCGCTGGCGCCCACTACTCGGTATATGATTGTTTTTTCATTTAACCAGTACACGGGGGCCTGCATGTTTTTTTGAGTGATGAGTTCTGTTTCTTTCGAGGTGGCGAGGTTGCGCTGGAGCAACACTCCCCTTGCGTCTCGTACATCGACCCACACGCTTGTTTTGGCGTCGGGGTTGTCAAGATAAAAACGGGAATTGTAGTTGTTTACAGGGGTTGATTCAACAGGAGCGCTTGCCCCGATGGTGTATTGGTACCATTTGTCGTGCGTTTGCAGTTTGAGAGTTTGGTAATCTGTTCGCAAAAGTGACCATACATTTCCTGTAAATAATGTTTTTTTAGCAGTTCCGTCTATGTTAATTCGCGCAAATGTTTCCTGAGCATTTGGGTCCGTAGCAGAAACTGTATAGTATAAGGTGTTACCAACGAGTTCGCTGCCTGCAAAGTAATTTGCGTTCGCCAGTTGGAATCGCTTGTTGGCTGCCAGGTCGTAGGCCACAATTTTTTGCCTGCCTGCATTTGCGGCACTAGTGCCTGCAACCGTTTGAAGGTACACAAGCGTATTGCCGCGCCAACCAAGCAAAGCTATTTGTTCGGCATAGTCGAGGTTTACAGCATTGCCCGATTCAGTATCAACCACATTGAGCGCCGTTAGGAGGTAGCCGTCTTTATTGCGCTTGTCATCGCGCGTGGAAACCACGGCAACTTTATCGCCCGAAGGACTCGGCAAGGCCACGATACTTTGGTTTTCTAGGCCAGTACCTGCCAGCAAAATTGATCGGTCTTTGCCGTCGAGATACATCTTATATACATCGTATTGGCCTGTTTCCTTCGTTACAAAAATTGCGCGGGCGGATGGCACAAGTTTTTGCTCTACCCTAGCCGATGTGTCGGAATCTGGCGTAATTGTTTCGGTACGGTAGCCTTTTTTCGTTATGGTTACTTTGGCATACGTACCAGAGTTAGGAGCGATGGTAAGGGTAGCTTTGCCAGATTTATCAGCTTTAGCTGTGGCTTCTCCACTGACTAACTCAACCTCAGGAATTGGTTTGTTCGATAAGTAGTCGGTGAAATGATAAGTAAGCTGCACGCCGACCGCCTTAAGGGTAACATCGCCAAGGTCAACAATTCGCATACCAAATGTTACTTTCTTGTTTGTTGTAGCAAAGGCCGTTTTACTAATACGTACCTCTTTTTTGCCCAAACGAATACCTTTTAAGCGCAATTGGCCTTCGGCATCAGTTTTGCCAGACACGTTGTCGACCTGTACAACAGCGTTTTGCAGCGGCATATTGGTCGCACCATCAACAACATTCACCAGTAAGCTCGAACGAACACCCATGGTGTTTAGGGTCCATACGCGAATGGGGCTTACAAATAAAGGCAAGGTAATGAGTAGAACCAAGAAGGCCATCGTGCCATACCGCTTCCAGGGGGTTGCCCACCAGTTCAGCCAACCGTTTTTAATACGTTCGTGCAGCGGCATTTTCATGATAGTTGGCGTTTCTTCGGGGATGTCTGGCAACACTGCGTCGGCATCGGCGTGCAGAATGTCTTCTACGGCTGCATCGACAGATGGGTCATCATCTACCCCGTTCGAGGTAAAGTCTGTTGGTAACTCAGACATGTCTAAGTCGCCGTTGCCACTCGCCTCAACCTGGGCACGAAGCTTTTCGTTAATGGCCGAAATGTCTTCTTCGGGAGGCTGAGCGGTCTCGCTTTTTATAGGTACGGCTCGAGCAATCGAATCGTTTGGTTTGGCTTCTGCGAACTCGGGTTTGCTGCCATCGAGCGGTTCGGCTGGCCCCATAATTTCAATAACGTGTTTTTCGGCTTTTACTTCTTCAATATCGGGTTTTTCTGGCTCGCGCATACTGCTTATCCTTCAATGGATATTGTACCAGACTTTAACGAGTAGTTTACATAGCTTACTTATTGCATTTTTTTGGCTTTTTCATGCATTGCGGGAGCGGCGTTTTATGATGAACACAAAGACTAGCGCAAATATAGCAGTACCTGTTGCAATACCCAGCAACTTCATCCAACGTATGGTTTTTTGTGGTGATACGGCTGACACGCTTGTAGTGCCCTGGCTCTTTGACACGTAGTCGCTCAGCACCGCCCCTGACGGAGCTGGCGACTGTTGTATTTCTGTGGCAAGACCTCCAATCGCCTCGCCGTTAACGATCGGCGGCTCGGAAGTTTCTACAGCAACTGGTTGACTGAGACTAAATGCTACTAATGAAGGAGTCGGCACAGCTATGGTTGATGGTGTTGCTACAACTTGTGCAGCGACAGGCGGTGCAACAGCAGTTTGCGCAGAGATTGGAGTAGTAGAAATTGTAGTCAGTGGTTGGGCTGTTGGTGCACTGGGAACAATGACCGCGTCGACTGTAGGAGTTGAGGAAGGTGGCGTTGCTGTGCCCGAGGTAGGGTCGGGTACGGACGGCGTTGTGATTGTCGTATCTGTTGGCTGGGGTGGCGTAGTCGTATCGGGAGTAGGAGTTGGCGTGGGACTTGGTGTTGGGGTCGGCTCAGGAACGGGGTTCGGAGTGGGGGTTGGCGTTGGAGTAGGATTAGGCTCTGGGCTTGGGATAACCTCTGGTGCGGGCGGTGCTACCACAGGCGCTTCAGTTATATCTGAGTCGCATGCATCATCTACACCATCTTTATCTTCATCGAGATTACTAAGCGGCATAACTAAGCACTGATTTGCGGTATTTGGCACGCCATCGCCATCGAAATCAGTCAGGCTGGCTGCGACGTAGACTACCTTGCGAATATCTACTGTTTCGCCCGCAAGATTCTTCGTATAAAAATGGAGGGTGTGAAAACCTGGCTCTAGTTCTGGCGGAATAGTAAAGTTAGCTGTTACGTTACCATCTGCATCTAGTACGCCTGTTTTGAGAGTTAGGGGCTGAGAATTTATGACTATGCGATACTGGCTATTTGGTTGCAACTGAAAACCCACATCCCACCCCCAACCCTTCCACCCTAGGTCTCAAAACAACCTAAAAGAGACATCAGCATCCTCGTTTGGTTAAATAGGTTTTGGTAACAAAATCTAAACAAGGAGAGATGTGATGTCTCATCATCATTTTACACTGGATGAACGTTTGTTTATTCAAATCAGCAAAGAGTCTAGTATGAGCCACCGTGAGATAGCTCGCCAGTTGGGTGTTTCACATACAGCTATTAACTATGAAGTCAGACAGAAGTCTTTTGTGATTGAATATGTTGCAACCTCGCGCGTCAACAAGCCGCGGATTCTTGAACTTGATCTACGGTCTCGGCGGGGTCGTGGCGAAGTACCCGACAAGCTAGGCGCTCACAAGCGCTGGCAGGAGCGATTGAAACGGTTTGCTAACGGTCAACCTGTCTACGATGCAAACGCTGCTCACAGGCTGTATTTAGAGAATAGGTATAGGGCGAGCCAGGGTAATGTGAAGCTTGCAGACGGGAATAGGCTGGCTGAGCAGATAAAGGCTATGCTGCTCAGTAAACAGCGAGATTCACCAGAGCAGATCGCCGCCAATCTCGCCAAGGTTGGCGAACATATCTCAGCGCAAACTATCTACAATTGGATACATCGTAGCCTAGACAGAAAGGAACTAGAGAAGGGATTGCGCCGACGAGGCAAGCGCTACCGCTACACCAAGGACGTGGCGGCGGAGTGGAACAAAACTCAGGATAAGCGTAGTATCCATACGCGCCCAAATGAAGTGGAAGCCCTTGTTCGCTACGGCGATCTGGAGGGTGATACAATCTTTGGGAAAGATACGAAAGATCGTATCCTCACCCATCTCGATCGTCGCACCGGTGTTGTCTCACTATCTCTCGTGCTGGGGTATGACTCGCACAAGATACACCTACAAACCACCAAAGATATCCATAGAGTGTTCGGCAGCAGCACACACACCATCACCTACGACAATGGAAGTGAATTTGCAGCCTGTAAGCTGACTGAAGCGAGGCTCCAAAGCACGGGTATAGCTACCAAGATTTACTTTGCAGATCCGTACCGCTCAAGCCAGCGAGGCAGAAATGAGAACGTCAATGGTCTTGTAAGAGATTATTTCCCTAAAGGCACAGACTTCAAACTGCTTACCTTGCGACAGGTACAAGACGTTGAGTATATTCTTAACAAAAGATCGAGAAAACGCTACAATTGGAGAAACCCGTTTGAAGAACGAGCGCAAATTATGGGTATGGTTGGTGGAAAGGTTGGGGGTGGAGTTTAGTAAATCAGTACCCTGCACCATAATTTGTTGGGTATCGCTGTGGAGGATAATTGGGCCGCCAAAAACTTGGTCGTCCGCAAACACAAGGTTCACTTCTCGGCCAGTCTTTGGAACCGCTGTAAGAAAGTCGAGAGTTGCGTCGAACATTGGCTGTGCAAAGTCGGTGGCGGTTGGCATTGCTTTTGTAAGGTTGTCGGTTGCGCTGGCAATGGTGTCTGCAAGTAACCTGTGGCCAAACTGGGTTGGATGAAAGCTTTCGAGACCAATTACCTTCACCCCACGAATTGCGACGTCATTGCCAGCCGTTACGCCGTTCATAGCCGCCTTGCCTTTTGGTGCCTCGCACAGCCTGTAGCCATCAAAGGCGTGTTGCACATCTATATACTGAACACCTGCCGCGCTTGCTGCCGCAGAAATTACACTGTTTAGGTACGTTATAAGCTGAGAGGCAAACACTGTCTCGGCCGCATTCATGTGCACATTAGCTCCACAGTTTCCATTTGGCTTTACGACTTGAGGGTAGCCCACAACATATACTTTGGCCCCATTGGCGTTTGAGCTAATCGACTTATAGGTGTCTACCAGTCGGCTATACTGCCTATTCATGAGGTTAACCAGCTCAGCACGGTCTTCGTAGGTGCTATAACAGGTATTTCCACCCCTCTGTGGCGCAACACATTCTTTTAGGATGTTAGTAAAGCCGATGTCGTTGCCGCTTATGGATAGTAAAACTGACTCGGGTGTGTATCTAGTTGCAAATTCATTTTGATTCAACTCACCTGGGATGAATGCATCAAATATGAGATTTTTATCACCCCTCTTACCCTCCTCAACCTTTAAGGTTGTCTGACCGCCATATTTTGGATCGGAGTTTGTAATGTCGCCAATTTTTGCCCCGGAACAAGCAATCGTGTTATAGCTATCTACATATTTCTTGCCAAGCAACATCGGATATGACAAATCTGACAGGTGGCATGTGTTATCACTTGTATCCGTGCCTGTTCTATATAACCCCAGCTCGACATAAGAGCCTCCTTTTGTCTGAGTAGCTACTAGGGCACTTGCCCTGGTATGCTTTTGTTTGTAACAACTAAAACAAACAAAGGGGGCTCATATATGAAGCTGGTAACTCTATTCTACCTCATTGATGAATTCTGTAAGGAGTATGAACCACTATGGCAACAATCATTGCTCGACAGTGGCTTGAGGCAGCGGCGCAGGACAAGTCGACTAGCACTATCGGAGATTCTCACCATTGCCATCTACTTTCACTTGAGTGGCTATCGAATGTTCAAGTGGTACTATGAACAAGAGCTATTGGGTTCGGGCTTCGTGGCAAGTTGTTTCCCTAAAGCCGTGAGCTATACCAGATTCCTGGAGCTGATGAGTGAGCACGTAGTACCGTTTGGTCACTGTCTTCTGTGGCTTTGTAGTCTGTCGACAAAGACAGGTATCCAGTTTATCGACAGCACCAGTCTCGTGGTCTGTAGTAACCTGCGTATTAATCGACACAAAGTGTTCAAGGACAGCGCGGCTAGAGGACACACATCCGAAGGCTGGTTTTTCGGGTTCAAGTTGCACATCGTTGTGAATGACCGAGGAGAACTACTTGCACTTCGTATAACACCTGGAAATGTATCGGATACCAATAAGACCGTGGTCACTGGTCTCACCAAGGGTCTACAGGGCAAACTCTTCGGAGACAAGGGATACCTGTCAAAGGAACTCTTTGCACAGCTCTGGGAGCAGGGCCTGCACCTGATCACGAATATCCGGCGCAATATGAAGCAACAACTCATGCCGCTCTGGGATAAGCTGATGCTCAGAAAACGATTCATCATTGAGACAGTCAATGATCACCTGAAGAACAATGAGCAGATTGAGCATAGCCGGCATCGAAGCATCACCAACTTTAGTGTCAACCTACTTACCGGACTGATTGCCTACCAATTACAACCAAAGAAGCCCCATATTCGGGTGCCCAAGGTGTTATTACTGGAAGGTTAGGTCGAGCTGGGGTACTATAAATCCGCGTTTACCTAGGTCGATTTAGAGCTGGAATAGCGGTGATGGAGCTACGCTTTAGCGCAGGAAATCCTGTGCCCTCGTAAAGTGGCACGCTTCAAGTGAGAGTTTGTGGCAGCTTGAGGGCGAGGAAAGTTAGGTGTTTAGCTGGGCGCGGAGGGCGTCTTTGGCAGTACCAACCTCATCCCACGGGTGCTCGCCATCGGCCCGCCCAATAGTCTTTTCGTGCCCCTTACCTAGCAGCAACACCGTGTCATTAGCCGAAACCGCCCGACCAAGCGCAAACTCAATCGCCTTGCTACGGTCGCCTATTAAAAACAAATTTTCACCCTGGCGTTTGCCCGCTTTTTCTGCCCCTTCGGCTATTTGCGCCAAAATGGCCTGCCCATCACAGTCACGGTCATCTTCTTCGGTTACAATCACTTCGTCGGCATATTTCCCCGCTAGCTCGCCCTGCACCGCGCGTTTGGCTTCATCGCGCCGCCCCGCCGAGCCAAACAACACAATTAGCTTACCTTTCACCACTGGCCGAATGTCTTTAAAAAGCTTTTCGAAGCTATCGGGCGTATGAGCAAAGTCTACAATTACCGTAAAAGCCTGGCCTTCATCTACGGCCGTCATGCGCCCCTCCACCCCTTTTAACGCCGCAATTCCCTGCTCAATCTGCGCTTTGGTAAGCCCCATAGCTTGCCCAACGCAAACTACCGCCAGCGTGTTGTAGACATTGAAGCTTCCTGGCAAATGGCTGCTTATGTGATACGTCTTGTCGGCCGCACGCGCCTCGTAACTCAAGCCATCTGGGCGAAGATTGATGTTCAAAGCCTGCACATCGCCCGCCTCGACCCCGTACGACACTCTATTTTCGGTTTCGTTTGCAAAGTCGACACTTTGGGCGTCGTCTGCATTCACCACGCCCAAACGCCTCCCACGTACGTTACGACCAGCCAGCGTAAAGAGCCTCCGCTTTGCTGCCCGATATTTTTCAAACGTTTTATGATAATCCAAATGTTCATGCGTCACATTCGTGACCACCGCAATGCTATATGGCACGCCCCACACACGGTGTTGCGCCAGCGCATGACTGGTTGTTTCGAGCACCAGCCAGTCTACCTTTTGTTGTTTCATCCACTTTAGGCGGCTCATAAGCTCGGGCACGGGCACGTTTGTCATGTGGTGCACCTGCATTTTAATAGCCTCGCCTACACCATAGCCCACGGTTGTCATCAGCCCCGCGTTGTAGCCCGCCTGTACCAACATTTTGTGTATTAAAAATGAGGTGGTTGTTTTACCGTTTGTTCCCGTTACCCCAATAACGTTCATGCCCCGCCCAGGAAACCCATACACCACGTTCCAAAAAACCGCCTCGGCGAAATGCCCCGCAGGCTCCACCCGCTCAAACACCCCCCTCGGCACAAATGCCTTTACCACCTTACGTATATTCATGATTACAGTATACGTAAAAATAGCGAGGATTACTCCCCGCTATATTATTAGGCTTATGTTATTACCGCTTAACGAGGCAAGCCCTTGATGGTTATTTTCTTACCATCTTTAGTGGTAATGGTGTCGCCCGTATCATCTGGCACGTTAATCTCTTGGCCTACCTTTAGATGGTGTGCTTCTTGAGACGTAATGCCATTTGCAGCCAGCAAGGCTCGTGTCATGAGCTCAATCTGGGCTGATGAGGGCTTAGCAATACCATAAGTATTGATAAGCTCCTTGCGGGCAACACCACTTACGGTTCCTGCGTCGTTCGCCGTCTTGTGCTCGACGAGTTTAACCGTCCGCCCTTCGCCCGCTTGAGTAGCAGGTTTCTGAGCCGCTGGTTTTTTACCGATGTCTGACATATCATTCGTGTCTTTTTTGTCGCCCAGTTTACTTGTGGATGTTTCACCCTGTTTTACGACTTGTTTATTTTTGTCAGTATCAATATTTGTAATTGTTGTTTTGGCTGCGGAAGCTACGTCTTCGTTAGAGCTATTTGCCGCTAAAATGCCCAGTGATGCAATTCCGGCAAGCGCAAGGCCACCAAGACTAACGAGTGCTTTGTTCCTTTTCGAAACTAGACTTAGTCGCTCTTTAATTCGGCCTACGAAGCCTTTAATGCCAGTTTCTGGTACGGCCGCTTGTATTCTACGCCTACGCTCAGCAATTCTTTCGGCAATAATTGGTTGACCCGCTTTGCTGTTTGAGTCGACAGTTTCGCCGCCAATATATAGCACAATTACTGACTTATCATCCTCTTTTTTGCTTAGTTCGATAAACTTCTGGGCGGCCGCTTGTGGTGTAGATTGTGCAAATGCTGTAGCAAATTCAGCCGGAGTAAGCTCTTATTCAGGCTTATCGCCCGTAATGCCATCTGTACAGATTAACAGCTTGTCACCCTGATTTAGCTCTATGTGAAATACCTCATTATTTTTATAGCGATTAGCTGGCCCTAACCAATTATGTATCACATTGCCGCTACCCTGTTCAGTAGACTCATAAACTAAGGTCCCGTCATTTCTCTGACGTATCACTCGGCTATCACCGGCGTTTCCTATAACAGCATACTTTTCGCCCGCGAATTCATGAAATTGAACAACAGCTGCGGTTGTACGGCCATAGCTAAGAGTTTGTATCGCTTCACTAGCATCCTCTAATGCAAAACCCATTCTCAGTATTTCATTGTAAATTGACCGTTGCTTGCCATACCGATTCAATTGCTTGCCATACCGACGCAAGGCTCCCTTAACCTTTTCAGAAGCCAACTGTGCGCCTTCGGCAGCCATAAAGTCAGACCCAACGCCATCGAACACACCAAAGACATTGTTTTCGGCGTCAATCAGTGTCGCGTCATCACCTCTATGCGGTTTTTTGGCAGAACCAAAGCTAAGCCACTCAAATTTTTTAAACTCTGCGCTATTTGGTGTTGTACCGGTTTCATGCGAGCTATTGCCTTTGGGGTCAGAACCTACCGCTGTTGGTACATGGATTGCGTTAATACCTATTGCTTCATCGTAAGCTGTACCTTTGTCATCGACACGAGTTAGCTCTTCGCCGGGACGCATACCGCGAACTTCTCTTTCTGCCGCTTCGTGTACTTGTGTGAATTCGTCTGTTGGTACATGGATTGCGTTAATACCTATTGCTTCATCGTAAGCTGTACCTTTGTCATCGACACGAGTTAGCTCTTCGCCGGGACGCATACCGCGAGCATGGGCTCGGAGTGCGGCGACCGTTTCGGCTTGCGACCGCTTGGTCGCTACTGAAGGTTCGTTCACATGAACGTGGCGTTTCGTACCAGACTGATGTTCTTTATCGGCGCCCTCTGCTGCCTGTTGGGCACGCTGGATACCGAACTCACCGCCCATCTCAAGGCGTTCTTTATAACTAGCCCCCTCGAGCTTCTCACGAAGCGCAGCCGCATGTGGAGTACGTGAATCACGAAGCTTGTCGGCTTCTTTACGCCATTCGCCTGCAGCATTCTCGGCAATTGCATTGCGATTATTGCGTTCTCGCTGCTGTTCAAGCAACTTTTCGAGGCGGGCATGTCGGGCATCGGAGGCCTCTTTCTTTAGACGCGCCGCCTCTTCTTGTTGCGCTTTACGCTCCCGAGCGGAAGTGGCAAGTTCGCTAAAACTTTTGAGTCCTAATCGCTGTACATCTTCATGACTCAATCCTGTTGCCTTACGATAATCGGGACCTGCAGCATGTTCTGGTACTTGTCCGCGTTTTTCGGCAGTATTGAAACGATCCATTGCCTCATTCCGTGCTAGTTCACGTTGGGCAGCAGCTTGCTCGCGTGCAACCTCGCCCGGGTGGCGTATGCCTTCACTGTTCAGCCCACTTAGTATCTGATTACCATGAGCAATTATCTCTCTCTGGTGTTCGGTAGTTACAAAATGACCATGCGTATCATGAGCGCGTCCCTGCGCGTCAAGAATACCCGCTTCCTGCAAAGCTGTAATGTCGGGTTCTGTAGTTGGGTTGATAAGTTGTTCTTGTGACATATAAAATTCCTTAAAAATTTTTGTGTTTTAGTTTTATGTTTTGATAGGACTTACGCAAAAACCGTATAAGGCTCTCGCCACCGCGCAGCGACATAGTCGCGGAGCGGTGCCTGCTTGACCTCATATATTGTCGTGTTAAGTTCTCTTGCCTTTGTCTTCATCACCATCCAG
>JBATSO010000035.1:0-15904 GCA_049293335.1 Saccharimonadales bacterium (SeqCode) | reverse complement strand
TGGGTGCCGCGGGCGGCGACGCGGGTTTTGGTGATGGTGGTGCCGCAGCGGGGGCATGGTTGGTCTTCGCGGCGAAAGACATTTGCGAAGCTAAGATAGCTGCCTTTTTTGCCTTCGGCATCCACATAGTTTTTATCGGTACTGCCACCTTTTTGAATCGATAGATTCATAACTGCCTTTATCTCTGAAGCTAAACGTTTGACGTTAGACTTTTGTATATTCTTGACGAGCGTGGCTGGGTGCAGCTTGGCAGCCCATAGTGATTCGTCGGCGTAGATGTTACCTACTCCGGCCAGTACCGTTTGGTCCAAGATGGCGGCTTTAATAGTGGTGTTTTTTCGGCGCTGTAAACGGTCGTACAAGACCTCGGGCGTAAACGAGGCTTCGAGCGGCTCTGGGCCAAGCTTTGCAATAAACGGTATGTTTGGCACTTCGGGCGTGGGGTACAGCCTCATCCAGCCAAATTTGCGCTGGTCGTTAAAATATAGGTGCGTGCCGTCTTTGAAGGTCATGATAACACGTGTGCTGGCGTCGGGCAGCTTGCCTATAAGCGAGTCGTTGGGGTGGCCCGCACCAAACCTTTCGGCCCCCTCGTAAACCAACTGGCCAGTCATTTTGAGGTGAGTAACCAGGGTGTAGTTGGTTGATAACTCAAGCAGTAGCACCTTTGCGCGCCGCTTGACCGCAATAATTTGTGCGCCCACCGCAAACTGCGCAACATCTGAAGCAGCGTTGGGGAAACTTTTGGGCGAGTTTAGGCACTCAATTGTATCGATCACACGCTGCACCACTAAGCGCTCTAAGCCAGTTCGAACGGTTTCGACTTCGGGTAGTTCGGGCATGGTAACTCTTAACTCTTAACTCTTAACTCTTAACTCTATATACTATACAGCCTATGGATGGACTCAGCGACATACTACTGCGCAAAGATTTCGACATGCCGCCCGAGGTAGTGGCTATAAAAAACTACGTGCGGCGCCACTACGAACACGAGGTTCAGGTTACCGTGCAACCACGTACCATTGCCATTGCCAGCCGCAGCGCGGGCCTGATTGCTACCCTGCGGCTCAATGCGCCCGCCCTTCAAAAGGCAGCGAACACCGAAAAACGTCTAGTTTTTCGAATCGGCTAGCAAGGCTTCCAGCTCGCTACGAAATTGCGCAAATCCTGCGTACACAATTGCGCGCATGCCAACGCCCTCGGCGGCTGAACAAAAAAGTTCCCGGTCGTCGGTAAACACACACTCATCGAGCCTCACACCCAACTGCTCCGCCACCGCCTCATAGGCGCTAGCTTCTGGCTTTGCATACCCTATGTCGCCCGAAGCAACTACTACATCAAAGTAGGTACTTAGTTCATCGTTTGGGAAGCGGCGGCGCAAACTGCTGCCCGCGATGTTGCTGAGCATGGCCGTTTTATACTCTTTTTTAAGCTGCACAATGTAATTCAGAAGTGCCGTATTGCGAACTTCCCCGCTGGCAATTTTGGCGCGAAATTCATCGACTGAAAGGCCTAAAATTTCGGCAATTTGTTGGTTGGATTCTTTGGGGTCAAGCATGCCGCGGTTATTGGCCGCTACGATATCAGTAATAGCCAAAGCACCTGTTGGGTCTGTTAAAGCCAGTTCTTCACGCACAAGCTGCAAAGCATCGGTTAGAACCACGCCAAAACAGTCAAAAATAATGGCCTTAATCATGTAATAAGCCCCTCTATTGCTTCTTTCGTTTGTTCTACCGATGCGTACAATACTGTTTTCATACCAAGTTTTTTAGCAGCCGCAATGTGACGCGTTTGATCGTCTACCATCACGCACTCAGAGGGGTCAACACCAAGCTTTTGCGCCATAAGACGAAACATTTTAGGGTCGGGCTTAGCAAGTCCAACATGAAAAGAACTAACCATTTCGTCGAAAAGTTGTGCCTGCTCGCGGGTAAAAACTTCGCCCACCACATCATGACTCGCGTTGCTAAGGAGGCCAATTTTATAGCGCGGGCGAAGTGTTTCAATGTAATCAAGCAACTCCACATTGGGAACTGTATGCTCAAACTGGTACCGAATTGTCGCCGTGCTTTCACCCGTTGTCGCTACAAGCGCCTGCACTAGTTCCGCCTGTGTTGCCTGCCCTGTGTCGACACGCTGACCAAGCGCTCGTAAATGTTCCCAGTCTTGTGGCCGCTCAGAAAAATGCTTTAGCTTAAATGCCTGCCAGCCATTCAGACCAAGCACACCGTATAAATCAAAAATTATTGCTTTCGTAGGCATGCAAGCATTATACCGCCCGAAGACTAGTTTTCGGTTTTTCGTTCGGGGATTATCTAACTGAAAATAGTGTACGAACAGCCTAGAAGCCTACCGCAGCGAGAAGTTGCGCGTAAAGTCGTTAAACGTCTTGCCGGGAACTTGACGAATAAACAGTGTTCGCACAGTATCTTTACTGCCTAAAAATGTACCCCCGCCACAACTGGTCGACCAGTACCGAAACACGTCTTTGCCATTGTCTTTCAAAGAATAAATAAACCTGTTCTGAAGTGGGCACTGGCCTTGCTCGTCGGCCAAAGCAGAGTCATCGTTGCCGTGCGAAAACTTTGCAACATTGAGCGCCTTTAAAAATGCCGTGTAGGCTTCGATAGTATTCGGAAACACCTCTTGCCGAATGACGCTGCCATCGTAACCATTTATGTATTCAATTTGGCTCTGAGAACTGTTTACGCTGATTTTTAGGGCGTAATGCTCTTGGTTTAGTGTAACTGGGCCATCGATATACATGTGTGCAGTGGTGTTGGCGTTAGCGTACTTGGTAAGCGAGCTGGTTTTTACGGGCGCAGCGGTGTTATTGCCGCCAGTAAACACCTTGCTAAACAGCACAATAACTAACCAAATAAGACCTAGACAGACAAGTATGAAAATGATTGTGCGCAGTACTCTCATAAATCCTCTTTTCTAAGATTTATGATAGCATAATTAGTTTAATTTTGCAAATATTTTCGGTCTATTTGAGGGTTTTCGGCCCAAGCCTCTGGGTGAGCTTTTAAATATTCGACCAGAGCTCCGCACTTTGTGTTATCGACACAAAAATGATGCCTGCCGATATCAAGATAGCCTTTGTTATTGTCAACATACTGGCGAACGCTTGGCGTATAGGTAGTGAAGAACACACTGAGTGTTACGGCAGCCAGCACGAACACCGACAGGAGCGTACCTGTTGCAACATTAGTGCGCACCGTTGAGTCTTCGGCCCTGTCTTTGCCTATGTGGTCAAGCCAACGAATCATGGCAAAAATTGGCAGCGCCACCACAACGTATACGGCCGAAATAAACACAACTTGCTTCCAGCCATTCAAACTTGCAAGTTCACCGCTGAGCCTGAGTGTATCGAGGCCAATTGCCCATAAACCCCACACCCATGCAATGGTGACTGCGCCGAACGCAACAGCAAGACCAATCACACATACTTTTGCCACAATGTGGCCAACCAAGGTCACTACAGTGCCGATTTTTGTAGCAACATCGCGGTTGTTTGAAGCAGTTTGCTTAACGCGGTCAATAATTTCTTGGGCAGTTGTGCCACGACCATGTGCTTCGGCAATTTGTTCGGGCGTTTTGGCCTCGGGTATAGCAAAAGCCATGGCAATATACACTAGTATCATGAACCCTTGCGTAATAAACAAAAGCAGCACAAACAAGAGTCGCATAAGCGCTACGTCAACATTAAAATACAGTGCTAGCCCCGCGCAAACACCAGCCAACTTTCCTTCTTTTGGGAGTGTGTAGAGCTTTCGTGCTTGCTCGGAACCCTCTTGCCCACCGGCTTCTGATGTGTCTGGCACGCCATCGGCTTCAACAGGCCCAACTTTTTCAAGCGCCGCAGCAACGACTGCTGCCGACACCACGTTTTTGCCAGCCACTAAACTTGCCTGGCATTTGTTGGCAATCGATTCTTCGATATCGGCCAAAATGTCTGCTTTGTCGGGGTTGGTTTTAAGACTTTTCTCGGCCTGCCCAAGATACGCTTGCAGCCGCTCGTACCCCGCCTCTTCAACTTGATACGCCCTGCCCCCTAAACTAACTTGTACAACCCGTTTCATTTCTTTCCTCCTAAGTTTTCGAGACTTTTATATAATTCGTGCCAATACGTGTGTAGTTGCTTGAGTCGCTCCGTGCCGACTACCGTTAGCTGGTAGTATTTTCGGGGTGGTCCGTTTTCGCTTTCGGCCCACTCGTACGCCAGCAAGTTTTCCCGCTTGAGGCGCGACAACAAGGGGTACAGTGTGCCCTCACTGGTGGCAAAAGCGGTTTTTTCTAGCTGCGTAAGAATATCTGCCACATACGCTTTTTTGCCCGAAATCACCTGTAATACAGCAAATTCGAGCAGGCCCTTTCGAAGTGGTGCAAAGTTGTCATCTATTTTTTCCATGTCCAGGGTGTTTTAAGCTACCTTTCTACACCAAGGTACCATGCCGTAAAAGCATTGTCAATATATTCAATAGTCTGTGGAGCGCCAGAGACTATTGCTTTAGTTTTTACAATAGCCTGTTGAGTTCAGCATAGAATTTTTACAAAGGTCGTCTTTTACGTTTAGCGTTTGAGATGTTTTGTTACGCAAATCGGTCACTTTTTGTTCGGTACTTTGCACAAAAGTTACCACTTTGAAGACTAAAAATCCTAAAACCAATAATGTCGCTACAATGAGGCTACCGAAAAGCGTTATCCAAAAGTTAATAATTTTAAGCTGTTTAGTGAGTTGTTTTACTAGTGCCTCGTCCATTCTATTCCCCTTTCGTGGGTAGCCCGTACGTCCCTAAAATTGCTTGTAGGCTGTGTTTTATGTGCGTGGTATCTGCAAAAACAAATGAGCGAATTTCGCCGTAGGTTTCGCGGTCAATCCGCCATACCACCACCTCAACTTTTTCTTGGCCGTGACCATTCATTTCAGCAATATAACCCAGGGCCTCTGCTGCTGTTACCTCTTGTTCACTAAGGCGACCCTCTCGCAAGAGTTCATAAATACGGTGTCGGTATGACGACGGTGCCTTGCAGTCGATATTTACGTATTTTTCGGTCTGGCGGTCTGTAATAACCATGTCTATGCCCATGGCATCGCTCGTGCGATTGGTCATATACACCTCAAAACCCTCTGCCTCTGCGGCATGGTACACGGCAATTTCGCGGCTTAGACCCTGCACAATTGCCCGGTACTGCTCGTCATTAAAGCTTCGAACGCCCACGCGCTTACAAAACCAATCCATCAAGCGTTTGGCTTCCTCGGCAAAACCAGGTAATTCTGTGTCGGGCAAAGCGAGAATGGTCGACACATAGGCGTCGTTAAAGTCGATGAGTTCATACAGCCGCTCGCCACGGGCAGCATAGCCGTGCGGATGAGCATCCATTTGCTGCTGCGCAATGGCAGCCTGCGGGGTTTGTAGCAGCAACGCGTACAGCCAGGCCCACGCCTTCGCACCGCTGAGCGCACTAGAGTTCTGAGTGTCTTCGGCCTCTTTTTTGGCAGCTTCTATTTGTGGTTTTAAGTAGTCTACCTTGGCGTTTCGCCGCCAGCGGCTACTGGCGATTGGCACGGTGTTTCGCAACTGCAACTGCACACTTTGGTATAGATTGCGTGGTACATCGGTACTTCGGCGCTTATCTTTCCAGTCACCATAACGCCGCCACATCTTAACGAGCTGCCTTTTGTAACAATGTAGAGATTTCTGCGGGATATTTGTTGGCTAGCAGCTCGGTTGCTTCCGCAATAGTTTTCCAGGCCATACGAACGCCTGCTTCAGTAGACTGTAGGCTGCCTGGGTTATCAGCCTCTACTGCGTAGAGGACTATGGCCAACTTCGGATGATCGTTTTCTGCTGAAATACGAGGGTTCGCTAGTAACACACCAACCTGCTCGGCGCTTACCCATGCTTCTAGACCAATTTCTTCATTAAGCTCCCTTTTAAGCGCATCCAGCATACCTTCGCCTGGCTGCACCCGACCACCCGGAAGATCCCAGTAGAGACTACCCTGTTTACTTGGTTCTTGTAGCATTAAAATTGCCCCGTCAGCCCGCTGTATACAGGCCTTCACCCCAATCTGAAATAATTGTTCAGTCATTACAAACTATTGTACCAGTCCTGCGTGTGGTAGTTGTTTGGCGAGCTTTTTATCGAATGTAAGCAACGGTGTAGCACCCTGAAGCTCTGCATACACCACAAGGCAACAATCTACAAAAGATAATGCTGGGTGTTTTTCGTACAGAGGCAACGCGGCAGCAAGGACACTTCTATTACAGTTAACGTTTGATTGTGCCATAAGAGTCCTAAAATTATTAACAACCATTGTTCTGGGTAGCCCCATGACTTTTTCCATTACGTATGCAATCTCTTCAAGCGCCATATCTGCAACATGCAGCGTGGTTTTATTGGACATTATTCTGTCTGTGGCCGCTTGCTGGGCAGGTATATCACCCAGTAGCCAACGTAGCAGGAAGTTTGCGTCAAGCGATTTTTCCACGCTATAAACTGCCCTTTAGATACTTGTTGCGATACTCGTCTGTTTTGACGGCGTCGATTTGTTCTTTTGTAGGCATTTTTATACCATGCTGTCGCATATATTCCTTATTACTTGCCCGAAGTGCTTCTATGCTCATTGGGGCTACTATAGTCAATGTATTACCGTGCATGTTCATTTCAACCTGCTTCCCAGGTGTAAGTTTCATGGCCGCACGGAACGCCGCAGGCAGCGTTATTTGACCCTTGCTGGTTATAGTAGAAGTAGCATATGTTTTCATAATAAGAAATATAACAGATGTAATACATTTTGTAAATGTATTACATATTCAAATCATGGATCGCGTCAGATTTAAGCATAGGCAACCAATAGAAGCGCAAGCGAAAAGATCCCAACATACACAAGCTGCAACTGGAAAAAATATCGGTGCGCCGGCCGATACAGCAAATACATGAGGATCAAACCCAGTTGGGCTACGCCAAGCACAGAGACAGTCCTGCCAAGCGCTACGTTGCTAACCCATGTCACACCAATTAGATCTATGAGTCCGATTAAGCCTGCGTATGTCCAAGCAGCAACATTGTGAACAATTTGGTTGCGTCGTATATGATCGTACGAAATAACACCTGCAATTGACGATGACACCCCTGCCAGTATAAACAGTGTTCGTATAAAAGCACTGGTGTCTTGTTGTGCAGCATACCCAAACAAAAACCATACCACGCTGGCAGTGCTGGCGATCGGAATAATGCCGCGCGCCAAGCGAATCGTCTTTTTCGACTTTGCAATGTGCAGACTCAGACTAAGTTTTGGCCACATACCAACCTGTCGCACCACATACCACACAAAAATTCCGTACGTAAAAAGTGCAGCCGTCAACAGGGCTGACACTACAGTTCGCCCCAGTTGTCGCCGATGGATGTGTCGACGGCGAGCTTCACGGGAAGGTCTGGGTAAATGGCTTCCATGGTGGTTTTGAGTATTTTCGCTACCTCCTCGGCATCGGCTTCATCGCATTCAACCAGAATGGAATCGTGAATCTGCAAAAGCTGTTGTGGTCTTTCATGACTCGTGACTCGTGACTCGTGACTCTGCCAAAACTCCTCAAGTTTTCGCTCTACCGCCACCATTGCGAGCTTCATCAGATCTGCCTCGGTACCCTGAATGGGCATGTTCATGGCCGCCCGTTCAGCCGCCTGGCGCACAATAAAATTGCTCGATTGTATGTCGGGCATCGGTCGGCGGCGACCCAGCAGTGTTTCGACATACCCATCGTTTTTTGCTTGGTCTTTCAAGCCGTTTAGGTACCCAAGTAGTGGCGCTCGCACCTTAAAATACTCGTCAATAAACGACTTCGCCTGCGTAAAATTCATGCCCGTTGCCGCGGCAAGCCCGTGTGGACTCATGCCGTACAACACACCAAAGTTTATAGTTTTTGCCGCCGAACGCATTTGTTTGGTTACATCTTCTGGGCTGCGGCCATACACTTGGGCGGCAGTTGTGAGGTGAATATCTGCCCCACGGTTAAACATATCTACCATCTCGCGGTCGCCGCTCATGGCAGCCGCTAACCGCAGCTCGAACTGACTGTAGTCAGCACTGACTAGTTTACGGCCCTTGCCCGCTACGAAAGCCGTGCGTATATTTTTGCCAAGCTCGGTCCGCACAGGAATGTTTTGCAGGTTCGGGTCAGTGCTGCTTAGGCGCCCTGTTTGCGCAATAGTCAAGTTGAACGTGGTGTGAATACGCGAGTGGCCATCGACCTGCCGAGGCAAGGTATCGACATAGGTGTTTTTAAGCTTTGTTACTTCTCGGTACTGCGTAATCAGGTCGATAATGGGGTGCTGCCCACGCAGCTTATCGAGTTCACTTGCCGCCGTGCTATAGCCTGTTTTGCCCTTTTTAATACCCTGCTTCGGAAGCGCGAGCGTGTCGAAAAGAATGTTTGCAAGTTGGGCGGGACTGGCAATGTTAAACTCGTTGTCGGCGTAGCCATAAATTTCTTGTTCAAGATCTGAAATAGTGTCGTTTATGCGCTCAGCGAACTGAGAAAGGTAGCCAGTGTCGAGCTGTATACCGCAGTATTCCATACGCGCCAGTACGGGTATGACAGGCATGTCGACCCTTGCATGTAGGTCGGCAAAGTGAGGCGCATCGACTAGCTCTGCGCGTTGCTGTACGGTCAATGCACGAATAACAGCAACTATTTCGGGCACCCGCGTTATGTATTCTTCGTCACTTAGGTTTTCGAAGGAAGAACCATCGTAGCCAACATCATTTGCCAGTTCGCTTAAGCTTAGGTCGCGCCGCAAACTGTTTAATATATAAGAGTCTACCAGCGCATCATGAGCAACGCTGGGTAACTGCTGCATGCCCATGTCAAGAAGCATTTTGTGCGTAGCCTTTACATCGTAACCAACAAATGTTGTCTGAGCGAGCTGCGGCAATAGCGTAGTGCCAATAAGGTTCGCATCTAGTTTGGTTAGATCAAATGTATACGCCATGCTAGCACTCGGCGATACCACCAAATATCGTGGGTCACGGCCAGCCACGCCTGCATTGCGGCTCGCGACAACTACTTCTGCCCCATTGGGGATTTTAACTTCGGTCAGTTTTGTCTCATTGTCTACTAGTAGGTGCTTGGGCTGCACGATGGGATGTTCGGTATCGGCCGAATGGAAGGTGCCTGTTTGGCCCAAAACTTGCATGGCTTCGGGGAGCTGACGAACAAGGCTACGAAACTCTAGTTTTGCCAGTAAATCTCGTATGCGCTCGGGGTCGGCATGATGGCCATCTAGACGTTCGAGGTCGAGCGGGAGTGGCGCATCAAAAAACAAAGTAGCTAGTTTTTTACTCATGTACGCACTGTCTTTGCCCGCTTCGAGTTTTTTGCGCACAGAATCTTTCAAGAGCACGAGGTTTTCGTATATGCCATCGATGGTTTTGTACTGCTGGAGCAACTGTACCGCTGTTTTCTCACCAACGCCAGGTACGCCTGGGATGTTGTCGGAACTGTCACCCTTTAGTGCCTTAAGGTCTAAAAATTGATGCACATCTAGCCCGTACTTGGCTCGAAAGCTATCGGGTGAATACAATTCTATGTTGCTTAAACCTTTTTTAAGAGCAAATACCTTGGTAAGAGGCCCAATGCATTGCAGCGCATCGAGATCGGAGGTAATTAGCATGGTTTCTATGCCCTGTTCGCTCGCCTGTCGTGCAAGCGTGGCCATGAGGTCATCGGCCTCGTAATCGTCCATTTCGTACAGGGGCCAGCCAAAGGCATCAAGTAGCTCATGAAGTACAGGTATTTGCTCGTAAAAATCAGGTGGAGCGGGCTTGCGGCCTGCTTTGTAGGCAGGGTAGATTTCGAGGCGCTTACGGATGTTGGTTTTGGGTTTATCCCATGCCACTGCCACATAGTCTGGCTTAAGCCGTTTGATAACCTCTAGCGCCATGGTGGCAAAGCCAAAAACACCGCCAGTCGGTATACCATCTTTGGTGCTGAGGCTTGGCATGGCGTAGTAGCCGCGGTAAAACACCGAGTTGCCATCTATCACTGCCAGCCGCTTCCTGCCCGTCTCTTTCTCCATATCTGTTAGTATACGCTATTTAGCGCAAAGAAAGTGCAGTAAGATGTTATTCGGGGCGTTGTGCTCCGTAACGGTTATAGAGAAGACATGCCGCAACTGTTGTAGCACCCCTAGAGCGATCTATGCCCACGGCCTCAGAAGGGCCAGCCCCCATAGACTGCTGTGGCAAGTCTGTGTCTACAGAACTTCCGTTGGGCCAATCAAAAGGTCCAACGTGCAGGTTTGCACGAGCATCAGCACCTACGCGAACTCCTGGCTTAGAAGCATCCTGCTTGCCATCGGTGAGAGACTTGGCGGCAATCTCAGGGCCAAACTTGGCATTATCTGAGGGTTTAACTGCTCGTCGCTCTCCATTTATACAAATTGTCCCTGACGCTGGTGGAGAAACTAGAAGTGAGGAACGAGCCGTGCCGACGGAGTGAAGTACGGCCGTATCGCCGAGAAGACCAGCTTTCATTCGCGGCATTCCAGGCAGTGGTCTATTGCCCGGAACATCCCTCCATGTACAACCTTCACATCCACCTAGCTGACTCTTACGTTCACCTAGCTCACTCATAAAATCTCCTTTTTTTGTAATTAGTTCGATATTTGTAATATACCGTAAATATTATACACCTATGTATATTAAAATACTAGACCCTCTGCTGTAATTTTTTACTACAAAAGGCTTATACTAGTACATATGCAAAAAGTGGGTGGGCCAAAAGAATTAGCAGCATATCGGTTTAGTCCCGACGAAGTGCTTAAGCAGCTTCGTACGCAGGCCGAAGGCCTAAGCAGTTCCGAGGCAGCCAAACGCCTGGCACAACTAGGCACAAATACGCTTAAAATAGCTAAACGAGAGTCGTGGCTCATAACGTATCTTCGACAGTTCCGTGACCTTATGATTGCACTGCTGCTGGCAAGTTCGGCGGTGTCTTTTTATTTGGGCGATCGCCGTACTTCTTACGTACTGCTGGCGCTAGTGTTTTTCAACACCGCCATTGGTTTTTTGCAAGAATTTAAAGCCGAAAAGCTTATAGAATCGCTCGAAAAGCTTGTTGTGGCAAAAGCCCGTGTGCTCCGCAATGGCAAAGCAGTCGAAATAGCCTCGGCAGAACTTGTTCTTGGCGACATTGTGCGCATAGAGGCAGGCGATAACGTCCCTGCCGACCTACGCGTTCTTAAAGAGGAAGAACTAAGCACCAACGACTTCGCGCTAACGGGCGAAAGTAATCCAACCCGCAAATTTAAACACGCAATTTCGAGTGTTGTACCACTTTCGAGTAGGCAAAATATTGTGTTTATGGGCACCACAGTAGCTACGGGCGACGCGTATGGTGTGGTTGTAGCGACAGGCATGCAGACAGAACTTGGGCGCATAGCCAGCCTTAGCCAGCAAACTACCGCAACACTCAGCCCTTTGCAAAAAGAAATGAATAACATCGCTACCCGCGTTACCCAAGGCACTATGGTACTTTGTGTTGTACTACTGCCTATCGCCATAAGCAGTGGCCTGGTTCTAAAAGATGCCTTTTTGTTTGCTATCGGCATCGCTAGCTCTATTATTCCGCAAGGTCTACCTGCCGAGATCAATACCGCGCTTGCTCAGGCCGCCAGCAAACTAGCACGTGCTCGTGCTTTGGTAAAAAAACTTAGTTCGGTTGAAACGCTTGGAGCCACAAATGTTATCTTAACCGATAAAACAGGCACACTTACGAAAAACCAAATGACCGTAGAACAGCTTCTGGTTGGTGAAACCGAATATGTTATTACGGGAACGGGCTACGAAACTAACGGCGTAGTTGCCAATAAAAATAAACAGGAGTTACCAGGCCACAAACTAAAGGAGCTTCGACTTGTTTTCGAAACAGCCGCACTCGCCAGTAACGCTCTGGTAAACCCGCCCGATACCGAGCATGCTACGTGGCACGTGGTGGGCGACCCTACAGAAGGTGCGCTTATAACTTTTGCGCGAAAAGCGGGGCTGGAACCAAACGACCTAAACAAAATGTATCCCGAACAAAAAGAATACGCTTTTGATTCGGCCCGCAAAAGAATGAGTAGCGTTCGCACCTATAACGATAAACAGTATTTGTTTGTAAAAGGTGCACCCGAAAGCGTTCTTGCCCAGTCGATTAGCCTATGGGACCATGGAAAGGTACGAAAACTGACTGCCACAGACCGTGCCGCTCTGCTCGACTACAATGAACGCCACGCCGCCACTGCACAGCGTAACCTGGCCCTTGCCTACCGTATTTTGCCGAGTGGCTTTGACCCCACAAAAAAGCATTTGGAAGAAGCCGAAACAGAGCTGGTGTTTCTTGGCATCGTTAGCATGGTCGACCCGCTGCGTGAAGAAGTGCCAGCAGCAATGGTAGCCGCTCGTCAGGCACGCATGAGCGTTTCGATTGTTACGGGCGATTTTGCCACCACCGCTCGCGCCATTGCTGTTCGAGCCAAATTGGCAGATAAACCAGAGCATTTAACAGTAGTTTCGGGCGAAGAATTACAAGCGCTTAGCGATACGCAAATCTTAGCTCTGGTACGGCGAGGTGGCACCATTTTTTCTCGTGTGGCACCCGAAGACAAACTACGTATTGTCGAATTGACCCAAAAAAGTGGCATGGTGGTAGCAGTCACGGGTGATGGTATAAATGACGCCCCCGCCCTTAAACGAGCCGATATAGGTGTAGCCATGGGTGTTACAGGCACAGATGTCGCCAAGCAATCTGCCGAAATCATACTGCTCGACGATAGTTTTCACACGCTGGTTGGAGCCGTTCAACAAGGCAGAACCATTTTCAAAAACATTCAAAAAGGCACCCTAAGCTGTTTTACAAGCAATATGGCAGAACTGGCCGTCAACCTCATAAGCCTGGCTGCCATGACCGCGCTTGGCATACCGCTTGCTATTTCTATTATGCAAATTCTGGCCATCGACCTTATTGCCGAACTTTTCCCCATTGCCGCGCTTGGGCGTGATAAAGCCGAAGGAAACCTTATGAAAGAAAAGCCACGAAACCTTCAGAGCCATATTTTAAACGGCGCCGCCATACGCAATCTGCTGTGGTGTGGCGCTCTTATTGGCAGCCTGGCATTCGCCAATTACATTTTGTTCTATTGGCGGCGAGGCATTGGGGCGGCACATATTGAACCCCATAGCTACATTCATATGCAAGCGACAACCCTAACCTACCTGACTATCGTGCTATGTCAGCTCGTAAACATTTTGCAGCGCCGCAGCGAACGTGGCCTGTTTACGCGGTACCAACTACACAATCGAACGCTCTGGCTGGCGTACGGCGCTTCGCTGTCTTGCGTGGGACTCATTTTATACAGCCCGCTCAACCAGTATTTTGCCAGCGCCCCGCTGGATGTATTTGACTGGCTGTATGCATTTGCCGCTGTCGCGGTTTTTGTAGCAATACGCGAATTTCAAATTCGCGGTGGCCGTTATACCCGAAAAAATCTTTTCGCAAAACATAGCCCCAATACAATTCATGGTCACGTAACGGGGTTTTAGCTAGTCAAACTTATCCACTCGCGATTATTCGGCCAGGCTGTCAACCTGCGCTTCAAGCGCGTCTTTTTCGGCTTCGTTCATAATGGTTACAGTACAAAGTTTTTTAACAGCAGACATGTTAAGCGTAGCGGCATCACCGCTCGAACGCATTTCGGCTGCTTCTTCTGCCAAGAACTGATCGTAGGTCTTTGCATCTTCTGCGCCACGACCACGGTTGGCCGACTGGATTCGTTCGTACCGTATGCGTGGGTCGGCGTCGACCCATACATTTACCCCACCAAGCTCGGTTACGCGCGTGCACTCTCCAGGGTTACGCAGACTTCCCACGGCCAGGCCATTGTACTCCGCCGCTTGTTTCGAAAAAAGCTCCACGGCCTTGTCGACAAGCACTCCCAACTCGCCTTCGCGGCGCCATTCAGCACTTATCATACGCAAATTGTCACGCTCTACTGCTAAGCCTCGTTTGCGGCACTCGTCCCGCAAAAGATCAGAGACCGAAACATTTAAAAACCCGTGTTTGTCGGCAAGCATCTTCCCCACCGTGTCTTTGCCGCTGCCATTCGTTCCCGCTAAGCCTATTAATTTCATACCAAGATTGTACCAGATAGCCACCTATATCGTATTCTCAGAAAAGTAGACTACACTAAGAGGGTTATGAAAGCCCATCCTCACCAACCAAGAGGCCGCAAAATGAAAACAACCCATTCTAACCCAAGCCCACCACCGCGAACTATACTTAGAACAATAGTAACCCCTCACTACCCCTTGCCTCATGAACCCGTTCGGTCTAAGCTATAGCTTAGGACGAAAAACAAATACGTATGCCATACGGTAAGAAACTCACTGACGCAGAAGTTGCAGCACGCATGGTTGAACTTCGGAACCTCCGAAAGCTCCATGCTGCTTCTCGTCGGCGCGAGCAGGCTAAGGATGTCCGGATTGCAGAGCTTGAAGCAACGGTAGTCGCACAGCAAGCTACCATTGCCACGTTGCAAATACAAATGGCTGAACTCCAGACCATGGTATTCGGGAAGAGGAAGCGACCACCAACTGGTACACCGCCCTCACGGGGTGATCCCACGTTCGGTAACCAAACGCCACCGCAGCCCCCACGGACAAAAGATTCCTATCGCCGCCCCATACCACCAGCGGCTGCAGTCACTACTGAGGTAGCCGTACCACTCCCTGACCAGTGTCAATGCGGCGGTGCGTTCAAGCGTGTTGCCACCCATGACCGCTACCAAGAAGACATTCCGCTTCCCGAGCTTACGCCAAGTTACATACCATGCTTGGTCACCAAGTTCGTCATCCAGCGAGGTATCTGCCGCGTGTGTGGCAAGTCCACAACAGGCAACAACAAAGATCTCGGCGGCCAAACAGTCACCCTTGGCTCCAATATCCGTCTCCTCATCTGCCACCTGGTGAGTGTTATGGGTATGAGCTACACTCAAGTAGCCAGCCTACTCCTGAGCCTGTACGGTCTTCACGTCAGTGAGGGTGAGATAGCCAATACTCTCGCCAAACAGCACCAGACGTGGCTCCCAGCCTACCACCGACTGAGGGCTGACATCCGTGCAGCCCCCGCCGTCCACGCCGATGAAACACCGTGGCCGATTCAATCTCTCGAAGGCTACGGCTACGCCTGGAACCTGAGCGATACCGCTAGCCCAAAGGTCTGCTTTGCCCTAGAGAATAGTCGAGGAGTTGTCCATGCCAAAACCTTATTCGGTCAGGATAGCGACCAGCCCTTTGCTGGTGTCCGTATCTCTGACGACTACGGCGCGTACCGCAGCGCCACCCTGCCAGGCCGGCAACAGCTATGCTGGGCGCATCTGTATCGCTGTATCCGAGATCTCCGTTACAATGACAACCTACCCGAAGACCAACAACCAGCTGTCGCCTGGTGGTACGAACAGTTTGCGGCCGTCTACCAAGACCTGAGGGCATACCTTGAAAAGCCGTACGACCTTAACGGACGAAAGCAACAAAGTGATGCACTGTGGCAACGGCTACAGACACTGTTACCAACCACACCGAATGAACCAATGAAGCTAACCAAGCTCAAAGCCCAACTCACCAGAGCTGGCCAAGCCAAACTGTTTGCCTGTCTGACCTACAACACACCCTGCGACAACAACCGAGCCGAACGTGACCTGAGACAACTTGTCCTAAAGCGAAAACGCTCCTTCGGGAGCAAGACAGAGAAAGGCGCTCAGGCACTCGCGACAGTACTATCTTTGTGCACCACTACGTGGCGCACAAACCCCACGAGCTATTTCGCATCACTAGCTGCGTTGGGGTAGTGAGGGGTTAC
>JBATSO010000034.1:0-9773 GCA_049293335.1 Saccharimonadales bacterium (SeqCode) | reverse complement strand
CGGTACGATTACCTTGGCCGAGTTTACAACTGTGCTATCGACAGCATTGCTTTTTACCACGACCGTCTGGGATACGGTCTATAACATTTCGCAGTTTGGCCTTACCATGGCAAAGACCGATGAGGCGCATACGTACTTGTTCGGTAACAGTATCGTTGGCGATACGGATCACAGAGTGGGTGTTAAGCATACGGGGTTCAAAAAAATACTTGAAATACGCGACTTGTCATTTGCCTACCCAGATAAACCAGACACAACTGTGCTGTCAAACATCTCTTTCACCATAAAACAGGGTGAAAAACTCGGCATCGTCGGGCGAAGTGGCAGCGGTAAGAGCACTATTACAAAGTTGCTTTTAGGGCACTATGAGGTGAAGCCTCATGCACTATACCTTGACGGCGCAGCAGTGAGCAGCGACACCATTGCAGAAAATATTGCCTTTGTACCGCAAGATACGACGCTGTTTCACCGCAGTATTGCCGATAATATATCATATGCGGCGGCTCGCGAGGTTTCTAGTGAAGCCATTCGTCAGGCTGCGAGCCAGGCCGAGGCCGACGAGTTTATCGCCAAACTCGCTGACGGCTACGATACGCTTGTGGGAGAACGCGGGGTGAAACTGAGCGGTGGACAGCGGCAGCGGATTGCAATTGCCCGCGCAATATTAGCAGACAAACCCTTGCTCGTGCTCGACGAGGCGACCAGTGCGCTCGACAGCGAAAGCGAACAGCACATCCAAAAAGCGCTGGAAAACATGTGGCAACACAAAACCGTCATTGCCATCGCCCACCGGCTGAGTACGCTTCGGCATATGGACCGTATCATCGTCATGGACGAAGGACGGATCATCGAGGAAGGCACGCATGCTGCACTACTTAAACAAAACGGCACTTACGCGAAACTCTGGGCGCACCAAAGTGGAGGGTTTATAGATGACTAAAGTTGAGCCAAATCCTAACAAACCGAAACGTCGTTCTACCCAGAGCCTCAAAGGCCTTTTAGTGGTGGGCGTACGAATATTTCGTGTCACATGGCAGCTTTCGCCGCGCACAGTTATGGGCTATTTTTTGGGAGCGGTCCTCGAGATAGCTGGTAGCATAGTGTCTATTTATGCCACCGCCCAATTGGCGGCAGGACTTGCCCGATTTGTCAGTGGCTCAAGCGACCCCTCTCGCCTATGGTTTTGGCTATGGACAGATATTGGATGTGCGGTGGCAATAGCTGTTGGTTTTTGGCTGATGTCTGCCGCCAAGCGGATTTTGTACTACCGAATGGTGGCGTGGTCGACCTATCACTACCAGTCCACCCTTTGTCAACTTGATATTGCTGACTTCGACAACAAAAAAATCCGTAGTCTCATTACAAAAGTTGCTGCTGGCTATACCTGGCAGCTTTCAAATGTCATGCAGTATAGCCTAGACCTCGTGTATGGGCTCCTCCGGTTTGGAGCAATTACGATTGTTGTAGCGCAAATTGCGTGGTGGGTAATACCGCTCCTAGCCATCTTTCTTCTCCCAAGCCTTGTTTTAGAGAACAAGCTTCAGAGCCTTCAGTGGTTTGTGTGGGACGAAAAGGGTGACCACAGGCATGTATTTTGGGGCTTAGAAAACCTTTTGCGTCGTGTTCGATCCCAGATGGAACTGCGAAGTTTACAATCTAGAAACTACGTCATAGAAAAGTTAAGAGGCATGAATGAATTGTTCTACAAAAAACAAGAACGTACGTTTTTGCGTGCCAGCAAAAAAATACTGCCTGCGAAAATTAGCGAGGGCATAGGTACTGCCGCTGGAGCACTATACCTGCTCAAGCAATTTCTAGGAGGAGCCATAACGCTTAATCAGTACTTCTTCTTATCTGGTGCGCTGCTACGTGTTGGCGGGGCGCTGAATGCAGTTTTTGGGTCGCTCAATTACATGCAGGAGCCGCTTATCTTTGCCCGAGATTATTTCCAGCTCATAGATAGACAACCGAAGCTTATTGATAAACCAAATGCTTTTGCCCTTAAAACAAATGGCTCCCCAAAGATTGAATTTGAAAACGTCAACTTTTCCTACCCAGGTAAAGATGGTGTGGCTCTCGATAACGTGTCATTTTGTATTGAACCAGGTGAGCATGTGGCGTTGGTAGGTGAAAACGGCGCAGGTAAATCAACGCTCATTAAATTGCTACTACGATTTTATCGGCCAACGGCTGGACGTATTTTGATAAACGGTCAAGACTTACAAGACGTGGCAATCGAAACATGGTACGCGCACGTTGCAAGTCTGTTTCAGGAGTTCAATCAGTACGCTCTTTCGGTGCAAGAAAACATTTCAATTGGTCGTTCAAAACTCAAGCCCAATCAACAAAAAATTGTGGTGGCGGCCCAAAAAAGCAACCTCGATGAAGTCGTTTCGCTGTATCCGTATGGCTACGAAACGATGCTCGACAGTAGTTTCGAAAATGGTATTGAGCCAAGCGGCGGGCAATGGCAGCGAGTTGCACTAGCACGGGCTTTTTACCGCGATGCACCTGTCTTGATTTTAGATGAACCAACCTCTGCCATAGACGCCAAAGCAGAATATGATATTTTCAATAATATTTTTGCACACTATCAAGACCGCACAGCGCTCATCGTCAGCCACCGTTTTTCAACGGTGCGACGTGCCCAACGTATTATTGTGCTCGACCAGGGCACTATAGTCGAGCAAGGCACGCACGCCGAACTCATGCAAAACAGCTGTCTTTATTATGAACTTTTTACCAAGCAGGCAGAGGGCTACAAAAACTAACGTAAGTCGGTTGATGCGTGTTAGCCCCTGTTATTAATAAAAAACCCACCCCCTTCTACGGGGTGGGTTTTAGAATGCTATACGACTATTCTTTGCCGTCTTTTGAGCCAGATTCAGTCGCGGATGCCGCTGCTGCATCATCACTGCCGTTTTCGGCAATGACGGTTGTTTCTTCGGTGGCATCGCCGCCCGCGTCGTCGTTAGCGGCAGCTAGCGCGCTTGGTTCAAACACTGTTGCGACAACGTGCTCTGGGTCGGTTACGAGTTCAACATCTTTTGGCAATAGTACGTCACCAGCCGTGATTTGGTCGCCAACTGCAATCAGTTTTTCGCCGTTATACGTTACTTCGTCTGGCAAGTTGCGTGGAAAGGCCTTAATAACAATTTCGCTGGCCTGGGCAAGTACAATCAAACCTGCGCGTTCGGCTGGGCTTTGATTGTTCTCGCCGTCAAACACTGCGCGTACTGGTACGGCCGTTTCGACAACTTCATTTGCTTTAACAGACTCTAGAACAACGTGGGTTATAAGCGCAGTGCGTGGATTGCGGTCAATTTTGCGAATCATCACAATTGACTTTTTACCTTGAAGTGTTAGCTCTACGGGGTGATGGCGCCCTGCATGCTTAACAACCTTGGCAATGGTTTGGTACTCGGCCTGAACGTGGCTTGATTCTTTACCAAAGTTGTACACGACTGCCGGTACAAGACCCTGCTGTCGGATGGTTTTGACTTTCTTGCCCAGCGTTTCGCGTGGCTCTACTGTTAGAGTAATCGAGTCAGACATGGTGTTATTACTTCTCCTTAGTTTCCGTCTTATTCAGGGGTAAAGTATAACACGTTTCGAATCGCCTGTCACCTGCAATGTGTTTATCCGAGCTTGGAAGCATTGTAGCTGTTGATTCAACTGTCATGTTCAGAACGGATGGGATACTGAACTAAATTCAGGATGACAGTAGCGGGTAGTGTTCATCATTCGTCATACTCTATTCCTTCCTGTACAATAAAGTACATGCTCGATTTCACTCACCTTGTCCAAACTGGTGGCCTCGTTATGCTCGCCCTCATCATCTTTGCCGAATCGGGTATGATGGTGGGATTTTTCTTTCCGGGTGACACCCTACTCTTTAGCGCTGGTATATTGGCGGCCGCTGGCCATTTGCCGATTGTTCTGACCATTATCGTCATTGCTTTAGCCGCTATAATTGGCGATAACACTGGCTACCACATTGGCCGCAAACTCGGCCCAAAACTTTTCAAAAAAGAAGATGGCCTCATTTTTCGTAAAGACCTGATTATGAAGGCCGAGAGATTTTACGAGAAACACGGCACTAAAACCATGTTAGTTGCCCATTTTATACCTGTTATTCGCAGCTTTGCGCCTGTTACAGCGGGAGCTGGGAAAATGGATTATAAGCAATTTTTTATTTACGATGCTATTGGTGACATTGTGTGGGCGGCCAGCATTACACTGCTTGGATACTTTGTAGGCAGCCGCATACCTGGTGTAGAAAAAATGATCGAACCCGTCATGCTTGCCATAATTGCGATTACTCTGACCCCTACGATTTACCATGCCTTAAAAGACCCCAAAATCCGTGCCAAGCTGCTGCGCAGCAGAGTCAAGAGTCGTGAGTCAAATGTCATGAGTGAACAATCCCAGGCGAAACCTTCAGAGGAAAAGTAGCCGCCCCAGGCAAAATGAACGACAAAGCGTCAAGCATCAATGTCCAAGCAATCTACGAAGCCCGAACACACAATGCCACAACCAGTCTCACAAGTTGCAGAGATACTGTAGCGTCTGCTTCATAGCCACAAGCAGCGCCCTGCCCTCTGTTGTGATTGTGTACATCTTGCGCTCGGCACCAGTCCGCACCGTAGGCATCGCAACAAACTCTATGCTTCCCTGCCGTTGCAACCGGCTAAGGACTCTGTAGAGACCTCGTTCTGTGACGGTCCAACCTGTGTGCTGCCGTATATACTTCTCGATATCTCTCGACCAGAGTGTATTATTCTCGAGACATAACAGCACCAGAAAGCTCAAGGCGCTTTTTTTGTGCATTTCCACCCAGTTGTAGACCTGTTCGTCTACAAGTTCTTGCGATGGTTCATCCATACCTATACCTTAGGAAGTTCCTCGAAGCCTCTATTCGCAATTGACGCGATGGTATGAACAGCTAAGCCCAGCCCCCAAAACATGCTCATGGCAAAAAGCACGCCAAACCAGCCCGTGTCGATCCAAAAATGCTCATCTCCTCTGATAGCTGCGCTATTCGATATAACTAAGAAGTAACCGTGAATATGATAGCTAAGATTGACGACAAGAAAGCCAACGAGATGCGCCACAAGACGTCCGAAACGAACCTTACTAAGAAGTTTTTTTTCGCGATAATGGTACCAGACATAGTACAGCGCGACCACCCCAAGCAGCACCTGGCTAGGCAGATCAATGTGATTGCCGCGCACGGCTATGAATACCTGCAAAAACGTACACATACCAGCTAAAATCGCTGTGTACTGTAACAGAGAACGTTTAGCTGCTTGCGCGGTATCAATCGTTTTGTTCATCTTGGCTTTCTCCTTACTACAATAATAGTATGTACTGTATCATAGGTACAGTACCATTGCAATACATGTATCCGCTCTACGTTTTTTGCCTGTACGCTCACCCGGATACCACGCTCTCAAAGACCCCAAAATCCGCGCGAAGCTGCTGCGCAGCAGAGTCAAAAATCATGAGTCAAGTGTCAAGAGCGAACAACCCCACGTGAAGCCAACAGAGAAAGAATAGCCACCCCAAGATATTTTGGCAAAAACTACAAGCATGTTATAGTATGGCTTATGAGACAGGCATTTGTTGGAGCAGGAGCGGTTGTAGGACTTAGCGTTTTGGGTGCATGCGGTAGCCCTAGCTTCGAAGCTCCTAGGCCTACTTCTATAACGGTTCCGAGTTACACCCCCACAGGTGAAGTAACGCCGCCCTTGGCCCCACCTTTGACCACTGCACCTCGACCATCCGACCTTCCGACTCCTCCTACCGGCAATATTCCATTAGGAACAAGACTTATCTACAGTTATGATGGCTTACCTACATATGGTGTATTTCAGGCTTCCAATGAGATAAAAGAAAAGCTTTTTAAGATTGCTGTGAGCTGCCAAAACAAAGGCTTTACCGCCCAAATGAGTACCTATGAAAATGGCGTCCTCCAGCAAACTACCCCTGACCAGCCAAAAAACTATCCTGCTTCGCGGTTTGCCTTTTGCGACTTAGACGGGAATGTTCGAGAAACCCTCCGTAATAACCCTGATGCCGCCGCCAAATCATTAATAGGTCTGCTCGTCACCAAACGAGAATTTAACGACGCCTTCAAGAAGCTCAAGAAAAGCAAATACTGGCCCCAGCTAAACGGTTAGCTAACAGAGGATGGCGACTTTTCGGCTCTTGCGTCTTTCCCTCGCTGGTTAGAATGAAGATAACCGAGGAGTGTGATCTTATGTGCGGTTATATGGGGGTAGGTGTGGTCTAAGATATGGAATGACAAACTTTTTGGTAATGTAGGGTATGGGCTACCGCTGTATTAGCGTTTCCCAAGCCACCGGTAGAGAGATGCGGCAGATACTACCAGGGCGACCAGAGCGATCCACGTCGTCCATGCCGGGATCCAAGCTGCTTTAGCGCGCTGTTCTACGTGAGGCGGGCTGGAGAGCTGGGTCGGGATACTGTGAGTTACCCTTTTTGGAGGTTTTTGCTGAGTAAGGTATTCGGGTGCAGCAGCAGGTGGCGGCACGCTGGCAACAGACACAATTGTCTTGGATGGTTTTGCGCCAACCTGTGCTGATCGCACCATAGCAGCTTCGGCGGGCGTGATCGCACCAGACGAGGTAAGTGCGCCGAGGTCATTTCCTGGCGATAGTGAGTCTGTCGCTGCGTCGGCGACGCCCATTACACATTCATTTACTACCCCGTTGCCGTTGACGTCAAGCCCTGCGACTGCGCTAAAGATACAGTTTTCCTGCTCATCTGGTATATCATTACCGTTTATGTCACCGGGAGTTTCGCCAACAAATACGTATTGGTAGACATCCTTTTCTACGCCAAGCATGTCAGTGTACATAATATGTAGCTGATGATAGCCAGTCGGCACTTCGTCTGGGATAGTAAAATCGCCAGATATGGTTCCGTCAGGGCTAACCTGTAGCGGCCCTAGCTCTACTGGCTCAGAGTACAGAACCGCACGAGCATTCCCGCGGGCATCATACTGAACAATCTGCACGGTGTTTTTTGTGCCTTTTTTATACACTGTGTCTGCTGCCATGTTTGGTTGATAGCTGGCTGATTTGCCAGTTTTTATCTGCGTGTCACCTACCAGAGACTCACGGTATTCATCTCCCACAGTGCGAACCCAATCAGATTGTGGCAAAGGGTCGGTCATAGGCTGCGTAAGGTCATTGGTTTGCCGGCGGATCTGTCGCGTCATGAGTATATGCCCGAATAGCGTCGGGTGAAAACTTTCTGTGTTAGCCCATTGGCCAGGCCGCTTAGTAGTTTTGGTAGCATGTTCGGCGTCATTCATGGCTGATTCCCCCTGATTGCCGCACAAACGGTAGTCTTTTTTGCCGTCTACAAATGCACTGCTGTTATCTACAAAAACTGCGCCGGCGTTATCTGCTGCTAGGCGCACCGCTTCATTTAGGTAGTTGGTAAAGTTGTACAAAAACTCTCTCTCGCCCCAGGCCACTGGCGTGCCTATGTCGCACCTAATTGTAAAATCGGGGCTAATTGCCTGGGGGTAACCAACCACGTACAGCCGTTGCTCGCCCGACATCCCCGCGCGCACGGCCTGAAATGTTTTGGTCAATTTTTCTATGTGGGCGTCTACTGTGTTGGCTAGTTTTTCACGCTCATTACGATTATCGTAGCATGTGCGCGGCACTACATCGCCTTTTTTCGTCATATATGGCTTGAGTACTTTGTTGATAATGCAGGCCTTGACGATTTCTGAAAAGCCGACATCATTGCCGCCTATGGAAATAGTCGCGACCGATGGTTTAACAAAGTTGACTAGTGTATTTTGGTCTATGTAGCCAGGAAGAAATCCACGTTTTATCTCTTGCTCATTGGTTACATTGTTGTAGGGCTTACCTGTCGCCTGCGGCTTCGATTCCCAGTACGATTTACTTCCCGTAAAACTAATATCTGGTAATCTTGCTCCAGAACACGCAATTGATCCAAATCGCTCGGGCATAACGACAGCATTTATAAGATAGCCGTACGAAAGCGGTGACTGATGACAAAGATTATAGTCCTTGTCACTATGATAAAAAGCAGTCTCTGGCCGGTACGTGTATATCCCTTCGCCCGAGCTAAAGGAGTCTCCGAGCGCCAAATAGTTGTCGATCGGTGATGCTGGCTCACCATGAGAAGGCGTTATTTTCATCAGGTCGGTGCGCGCTGGATTATGGTGCCGGACGTTGTATACCAGCGAAGCCGCATCTGGTGAAAAGTACGCGTTGCTTGGGTATTTTCCACCTACGGCGCGGTCGTCGAACACACGTAGCAGTATGTCGTAGTCGGTGCGTAGTACACGACTATTCATACTTGTCCCCCAAGGAAACGTATACAGGTCGATTTTCCAGTAGTTGTATCCGCTCACAGCGACGGCCTCGCCATCGTTTGTGATAGCGAGACTCAGGCCCGATACTGTCTTGCCTTGTGTGCCCGAAAACCCTCCGATTGCTCCATCGCTCAACCGTACCCGCACATAGATATCTTGCGGGTGATCGATTTCACAATACGCGTCTGGGCTATGTTCCATACACCAACCACCCGGCTGAGCGGATTGCACAGTACCGACCATCCATTGGCCATTTGTAGAAAAACCAACATTGCCCCATATGAAATCATGTGCAAATTTTACCGTTTCGCGAGTGTCGGCAAAATAGATTTGTTCTTCGTACCCTAGCACTTTAGGGGCGCCGAATGGCGATGGTATACCCCTGGCTTTCATAAATATCCGAGCCACATCGGCCGCTTCGTAGTACGAAACTGTGAAACCATTTCCCGAAGGCTGGCGTACATATAGCCTGTCTGTGCCTGGAACTGGTAAGGCATCACCGCCCAAAAAACTTGGCTTTGTAAAAGCACCGGTATGGTTTTCCTGTATGTAGCCACCGGTACTCACTCGCCCCCAGGCTGTGTCTACAGTGCATAGCCTTTGCACATACGAAGACCCCTGCACCGTATACTCCCCCCAGGTACAGGGCAGATTGTCGGCACTGTTTACCTGGGTAAGTTCATTTGTAAACTGTGGAGCCTGCCAATACGAGTCGCTGCCAGCTGCTGCTTGTGCTGCAATTGGCACAAAAAGACCAATGGCGCTCGCTACAAGTAGCCAGACAACACCTCTTTTCATATCTACTACTATGCTACTATTTTTCACTGTACGCAAGTGGTTTTTCTGGAAAGTGGCGGTAGCTATGCCGAAAGAGCGACGCATCAAACGGATGTTTCGGCTAATCCTTCTTCGTGTAGCCTGGAAGAAATGCCCCTACTACATCGATGCAACTGATGTCTAACGTACTAATAGGGTTTTTGGGTGGCTGCATAGTTTTGTCAAATCTATTTTCGTATTGAATTGAAGTATACAATACAGTTGAGACGTCGCAGGAAACACTTGTGTCTACATGTACGAGCACCACCTCAGATGCGGGTTGATTCGTGGCAAAGTATTGTCCGTTTCTTTTACTCTTCAGTTGAAATTCTCGGCTACCTGTGGCCATACGAATTACAAGATCGGAGAGTAAAAAATAACTATTCTCGTCATATGATGATTGTTCGAGGTGCACTCTTCCTCCACACATAATTGTGCCGTTGTTTAGTACGGCGCTTGATTGGGTGCAGGATTTTTCGAAGCTTTTTTCTCTGATGTTTGGTGTGGTAGCAACAAGCTGGTCGTAGACTTTTTGGAGGTCGTTCGCTGCTGCGTTTAGTCTAGTGGTTTGGGC
>JBATSO010000033.1:0-3984 GCA_049293335.1 Saccharimonadales bacterium (SeqCode) | reverse complement strand
AACAGCTCTACGTCACCATGAACATTGGTGGCACTACCACCACTGCCACCTGGGACGGAGAAATGAACCCAAGACTGAAGCTCACTGCCGTACCGTATGCTATGAATGCTAAGACGGCGAGTAGCCTCGTGACTACCAGTGGTGCGCTCAGCTCATCACTGAGCATTCAGGCGCCAACGGGCGGGAACCAGATATTCCAAATCCCAGACCAAGGAGCTGCGGGTACGTATACGCTACTGACTGGTGCGGCGGCAAATGGTAGCTTTATACAGAATCAGACGAGTAGTGATCAGTCTGCTAGCTTTAGGATTGATGGGAGTGGTCGAGCCAATACGTTCACCGCCAATAGTACTGTAACCGTGGGCAGCGCCACCACGCAGGGTCAAATGGCGCTGCACGCAGGCAATAGCTTTACAACGACCATTAAGGCAGGCCTGTCTGCTGCAAACTTGAGCTTTATTTTGCCAAGCGGTGCGGGCAGCAACGGGAACTGTTTGTTGACGGACGGTGCTGGCCAAACCAGTTGGGGGAGCTGTAGCGGGGGAACTGGTAGCGGTGTCACGACTGTTGGAACACTGGATTCCCAGGCGAAAAGCAATGACGGCGCCTTCATAAATGCCACTACTATATATATGCAAACCGCCCAGGTCGACAAACCGGGGCTTGTTGGTACGGGCGCACAAACATTTGCGGGCAATAAGACTTTCCAAGATGGTATTACGCTGGCCACAGCCAACACGGCTCAGGACCGTATATTAATTGCGGCTGCAAACGCTGGTACAACGCGTTTTGACGGAACCATTACCAACGCTGACCTTACTGCTGCCCGCACCTGGACCCTGCCCGATGCGTCAGGTACGATACTGACAACAGGCAACATGAGCAGCATTACGGCTGTCGGCACTATCACCTCGGGCGCCTGGAATGGCGCCGCAATAGATGCAGCCCATGGTGGTACGGGCATGACAAGTGCGGGGGCTGCGGGCACAGTTATATATAGTAATGGCACAAACCTAGCAAACACCGCAGTTGGTACGAGTGGTCAATGTTTGACCTCTGGTGCCAGCGGCGCGCCAACCTGGTCGTCTTGTACGGCAGGAGCGGGCGGGACGACCATGGGCGGAGATGTTACGGGCACAGTGGCTGCAAACACAGTCAGTAAACTACAGGGTACGACCCTGACGATTAGTTCGGCGGCTGCCAATCAAACGCTGGTGTATGATGGCACAGCCTGGAAAAACTCTATGCTTTCAAACGCCAATTTAACGGCGGGTGCTTACAGTAATATTACGGGTGTCGGCACCATCACTTCAGGCACATGGAATGGTACCGCAATAGATGCGGCCCACGGTGGTACAGGGCAAAGCAGCTATGTGGTGGGAGATTTGCTGTACGCCAATAGTACGACTACGCTCGGGCGACTGGCCGATGTTTCTTCGGGCCAGTGTTTGCTTTCGGGTGGTGTGGGCGTGGCGCCTACCTGGGGTAGCTGTTCGGCTGCTGCGGGCGGTGCAAACACCAGCCTTAGTAACTTAACTGCAACCAGCATTAACCAGTCGTTACTGGCGAGTGCCAACAACACGCTTGACCTTGGTAGCTCGAGCTTGGCGTGGCGCAACGGCTACTTTGGGAGCATGGTGTACGGCCCAGGTTTTGATGTCGCTACAGCCGGCGCGCTAAACATTGGTACCACCAACTCAACTAGTTTGACCATTGGTAAAACAGGCGCTTACACCACGACCATCAATGGCAACACGGTTGTGGTTTCTGGCTTAACGGCGGGTCTGGTACAGAGTAGCGCTGGCGGTACGTTAACTTCGGGTGCGGTCGACCGCAACAGTGCAGCGTTCTTTAGTAACGCGCTTTCGGTTGCCAATGGCGGTACGGGCGCGACAACTGCAAGTGGTGCTCGTATAAACCTTGGCGCTGCTGCCAGCGGTGCTAACGGTGATATTACAAGCTTGTCTGGTCTGACGACTGCGCTCAGCGTGGGGCAGGGTGGTACGGGCGCGACATCGCTGACACAGTTTGCTGTTTTACTGGGCAATGGTACGGGCGCACTACAAGCAACGGCAGTTGGTTCGACCGGCCAGTGTTTGCTAGGCAATACAGGTGCTGCCCCCACCTGGGGCTCTTGTGGTCTGGGTAGCGAGGCCGACACCCTGGCAACCGTTACCGCACGTGGTGCCACCACTGCCACTGCTAGCAGTTTCACTGGTGGGGCTATCATTCGTGGTATTACGGTAGACACCGCTACTGCTACTCAAGACCGTATTGTCATCTCGGCAGCAGCTACTGGTGCTGCTCGTTTTGACGGCACCATTACCAATGCAGACCTCACTGCTGCTCGTACTTACACGCTGCCAGACGCCAGCGGTACGATTGCTGTTAGCGCCAGTGGTAACATTGCCCTGAGTGCTGCAGGTAATATATCGTTTACGGGCACGCTCCCTATAGCCAATGGTGGTACAAACACGACCACAATTGGCGCCAATGGTTCAATTGCGTATAGCAATGGCGCGGGCTATAGCTTTAGTGGTGTTGGCACAAATGGACAATGTTTGCAAAGCAGTGGGGCAGGCGCTCCCACCTGGGGTAGTTGTGGACTTGGTAGCGAGGCCGACACGCTGGCAACCGTCACAGGCCGTGGTGCCACCACCTCTACCGCCTCAACCTTTAGCGGTGGCTTGACGGTGGGTAGTGGCCTGGGCGTTACGGGTGGTTTAACGGCCAGCGGCACTATAAGATTCTCTAGCCTTACCACAGCGGGCGTTTTAGTAAACGATGCAACTGGTACCGTAACGAGCACGCCAGCACTGGCAGATAACCAGGTAAGCGACACGCTCACCGTCGGGAGCGCCAGCACTGTTGACTGGACGGCGCTCAATAATTACCCAGCCGCTTGTGCGGCCGGTAGTGCACTGACGGCGTTGGGCGACACGGTAACATGCCAGTCATTTGGTGCCGCCAGCGGCAACGGCAATTATATTCAGAACTCTACAACCACCCAGGTGGCAAACTTCAACATTCAGAGCACGGCTGTCGGTACGCCAACGGCTGTTATTAAGCAATTGGCCTCCCAAACGGCTGATTTGCTCCAGTTCCAAAACAGCTCTGGCACCACCATTGCTGTCATCGACAAAAATGGCAATTTGAGCGCCGTTGCCGGTGCCTTCACGGGCGCTCTCAGCGCTAGCAACTTTAGTGGTACACACTCTGGCACCAGCAGTGGTACTAACACGGGCGATGTAACACTTGCAGGCCAAAACTACCTGAGCATAGCTGGCCAAACTATTACGGCCGCCCAAATAAACCTGACCAGCCATGTAACAGGGGTGCTACCCGCTACAAATGGTGGTACGGGAATAAACACCTACGCCCAGGGAGACATTTTGCTGGGCGGCGCAACTGCCAACACACTCACTAAACTCGCCATTGGCGGCAGCGGCACGTGTTTGACTTCAAACGGTACGATTGCCAGTTGGGCGTCTTGCTCCGCCGCTTCGGGTGGGGCAAACACGGCCTTGTCGAACTTGGCGAGCACCAACATAAACACCGCCCTCAACACAACGAGCGGTAACTTAAACATAACCACCACTACTTCGGGCAACATTGTGCTCAACAGTGCGGGCACTATTGAGTTGCAGGACAACACCAATGTTACGGGCAACCTGGCTGCCACTGGCACGGTAACAGGCAGCAACCTAAGCGGCACTCATTCTGGTACCAGCAGTGGTACCAACACGGGCGATGTGACACTAAGCGGCCAGTCATACTTGACGCTTTCTGGCCAGGCTCTTACGGCCAACCAAGTTAATTTAACAACTCATGTGACGGGCACGCTACCAGTCGCCAATGGTGGTACGGGCGCAACAACGCTTACGGCCAACGGTGTGCTGTACGGCAATGGTACGAGTGCTGTTGGTGCAACTGCTGCTGGAACGACTGGTCAGTGTTTGCTGGCCACGACTGGCGCAGCACCAA
>JBATSO010000032.1:0-6203 GCA_049293335.1 Saccharimonadales bacterium (SeqCode) | reverse complement strand
GTCTACGTTCGAGAGGTCATTTATGGCCTTTTCAGGAGTTCTTGATGCTTTACCCTTTTCGTATGTTTGAATGAGCTGACTTGTTGGGGGAGTTGGCTCTTGGGTTGTCCGAGCGTGCCACGCCATATAACCTATCGCTCCAAGTACGCACAGCCCACACACTCCTATTAGTAGTCTGTGTTTTACGCTCCCGAAAAATCTTCTAGGAGGTCCGTTGCTTGTCACAATATCTTGTTCTTGTTCTTGCGATTTTGTCATTTTACTGCAACCACCCTATTACTCTCTCACTATATCAAACCATGAGCATTACACAAACACCTTCTGGCTCGCACAAGTATCGCACCAGTAGCGGTGCAGCAAACTCGGCTAGACGGCAGCTTGACTGATATGAAATTCGTGTTCCATATGAACTACTGAAAGAAAGGGTACTAGCCAACGCAGTCTGCATGTTAGAATCCATTTCAAATCTTATATCACTGCTGTATTCAAAATCTGCTTCGGAACCGCGTTGCTAGCGCATACGAAATATGTAGTGGATAGGCCGATCTTCATCGGCCAGACGCAGTGCTCTTGACAACGTATTTTAGAATATGATACCATCCGAAAGAACCTTAAGTTGTATAAAATAAATAAATTTAAAAACGAAAAGAGCAATAGCGTATGTCATCGTTTCTTGCCAATTACAGCAAAAATAAGTCAAACCGCAATACCATGAGGTCTTTTAGCCTCATTGCAGCGGCTTTAATGTTAGTCGGGGTTGCGTTATTAAATATGCCCAATGCTGGTGCTGGTGCCAGCGACTTTAGCTTTGGTGCAGTCGGTGACCACGGTGCCGACGGTCCTGATTCTCAAGGCGATGCAACATCGACAGTTTTTAAGTCGGTAGGAGGTAAAAATATTAGTTTTCTACAGAGCCTAGGAGACCTAGCATACAACCCGAGCGATGCTGTGTCGTCAGCCAATGATTGGTGTTTATGGGCAGAAAATAATATGGACCTGAACAACGGTGGCTCCCAGATACCACTCGTCCTTTTATCGGGAAATCATGAAGCTCAAGACGCAGTATCGGGTTTTGCGATAGAGGATTATGCCAGTGGCTCGGCCTGTGCCAATCCATTTGAAGCCCAAACAGCTTATTATGGCAACAGCTCAAGCAACTATGCTAAGGATTTTTATTTTGATTATCCGGCAACGAATCCGATCGCTCGTTTCATAAACATTAATCCTGGCGAAGACTACCAGAACGACGGAGTGCATGACTACAGTCAGGCATCAAACACATATTATAAATGGGTTTCAGATTCGATTGACTCCGCCAAAGCGAGCAACAAATGGGTAATTGTAAGTTACCATATGCCATTCATCAACGAAAACAGTGACAAACACGGGAGCGATTTAACCACAACCCTTCCGCAGTATCGCACACAATTTATAGATTTGTTTAACCTTCTGGTGAGTAAAAAGGTCGATTTGGTTCTAAACGGCCACGATCATAACTACCAACGCTCCAAACAAATTAGCCTGGGCACAAACTGTTCTGCGATCGAATATAACTCATACATTGCAGATTGTGTGAAACATGAAGGTACTTCTGCTGACCCCTACGTGAAAGGCGATGGACTTGTACAGGTAATCTCTGGTATGGGTGGACACACGCCAGACACCATAAATAACACCACAGATCCCGACTACAACTATACCGTAACAAGAGCAAACGGCACTGAGTATGGTTTCATGAAATTTGATGTAACAAATACAAGCATTACCGGGACCTACGTGAATGCGAGTGGCGGAAGCTATGCAGACACCTTCACCATATCTGCCCCCACTCAACCTACTGGCGACTCCACAAAACCAACGGTGAGTTTCACTGCTCCAACTAGTAACGAGACCATCAGTACGCCCACCTATACTTTGGCGGCAACCGCAAGTGATGACAGCGGTACGGTGACTAAAGTTGAGTTCTACATTGGAGCTCAAAAGCTTGGCGAAGCAGTGAGCGCACCGTACACTTTCAACTGGGACACAACAGGCCACTCCAACAGTGCCGTAACCTTAACTGCAAAGGCGTATGATGCGAGTGGAAATGCTGAGACAGCCGATGTCAACGTCACCGTAGGTAGCGGTGGAGGCACGCCAACCGAAGGAACCCCAACCGTTAGCCTTACCTCGCCAACAGCAGGCGCAGCACTATCGGGTACAACTATCCTGACAGCGACTGCAAGCGATAATGGTTCAATAACCAAAGTTGAGTTTTACGCAGGCACCGTAAAACTCGGCGAAGATACGACGTCTCCGTACGACTTTGACTGGAACACTGCCTCGGTCAGCAATGGCGACTACAATATCACGGCAAAAGCATATGACAACGAAGGAAACGTTACAACGAGCGCGTCGGTTGCTGTTACCGTAAGCAACACTGGTGGATCCTCGGTAGATTTCAGTACGAAGGCTTCAACCGACCCAGAAGTCGTTAGTAAGGCAGTTATGTCGATTACAGATGGTGCATGCAACCACTTCACCAGTTCGACTACACTACCCGCAACAGGTATAACTGTAGCGGAAAAAAATGTGACTGTCCTTGGAGGTTTTGATTTCACAATCGGTTGCGCAACCAGTGGTGGCACAGCAACCGTAGAGATATCACTTGGCGCACGCTATCCAGATGTCTCAAAAGTTCGTGTCTACAAAAATGACGTTGCCGTAACAAGCGACATTACATCGAAAGTCACATTAAAAAACACCACAAATTCAACAGTAATTACCTATACGCTCACCGACGGTAACGATTTTGATGCCGACAAAGCAGTAAATGCCATTATCGACGACCCCCTTTATGTTGGTCTTCTGGGCGCGACAACGACTACCCCACCTCAGTCAGGTGGCGGCGCAGGTGCCGACGTCGAAGGCACCCCAGCGCAGGCTGGCTCTGGCGGCAGCCTCGCAGATACAGGCCAAAAACTTGGACTAATCGCAACTACAACTTCAGCTTTGTTGCTTGTTTCAGTCGGTGTGTTTTACAAAAAACCTCGTGCGAAGTTTAAGAACAATCGTTGATTCAGGAACCCTGGTAATACTCAGCTATTAACTAAGATAGGCGGCCCACGGTGCACACCCTGGGCCGCTTCTTAGCACCCACAAAAACAACTGCGGCTGGCTGTCGGAAGGCTATCGGAAGCTCGAACCTCCAACAGCTTTAGCTATACACAGCGAATTTATCTACGACTCATCTTCATTGCAGCACATTTACCTACTGCGAATTAAGGCGTGTCAGGCTCTAACGCTTTCCGCAATCGGCAAGCAGCGCTAATTGCAGCAAAGCAACTCTGCGGCCGTAATACCAGACCTATCTACCGACCAGTGACAGCATAATTTATAAAAGGCTCGCTCTTGATCTATGAGTGTGAGTTATTTTAGCTATTGGACGAAGGGCGCAACAACGCGCCATGGCTTTATCTGCATCTATCACAAAACTAGTAATATCTCTTACGGCTCGTCCGCTTGGCATATTCACGCGCTGCATGTACATGCAGCCAAACTGCACCAAGCTGACGAGGGCTTAGGGCTATGACCTCATCAGCATCATCTTCGTTTGCAGCTGGATAGTTTATCTTTAGTTCACCACCAAAAAGACGTTTTGCAATCTCTGCTGTGCACGCATTATATGAGTAATCATCACCAAGTTTCTCGCGTAATGTATCATTTAAGTCTGCAAGTATGTTTAGAACGTCATCGCTAAGGTAATGCCTCGGTTCATTTTCACTCCAGCCGTCTGCCATACCATCTGTCCAATATGTTTGTATTTTCGGCCCCTCACAAAAATTTTTTACCAAATCCTTTATGAGTACAGCTGCTTCCTTCTCATTTTTGGGCTCAGCCTTGTCGACTAATTCACGTAATCTCTCTTTAGGAATAACAGCGGGTACAACTATCTTGTGCTCCAGCTCTCTAAAACGCTCTAACCCACTACTAGTTTCGATGCCAGTTGGTAAATCAGCATCCGCAACACGACTGGGACATGCTTTAATCATTACTAGCTGATCATCGGGCGTACCGTTCGCTGTGCGTATCGCAAAACCACCAAATATTGCTCGGCCACAACTAGGTTTATCTGCCACGACACTTCCGCTAGTGCGCCAGTTTACTGCGCAACAGGAGTCATCTTCGAGCCCATCACCGTGAACAATCTCATGTAGTGCACCTGATGTAAGCTGGGCATCCCTTTGGCGAACCATTACGATACCCTGCGCTATGCCATTAGCGGTCAGTGGGTAATCCTTGCCATCATACTGTATCGTTGGGGGCATGGCTGTGGTATCGATCTCTCTATTGCCAATCACTACGTCTCTGACGTAATCGTTGTAGGGAATATCCTCAGCTGGCTTTCCAAACCGGATCTCAACCTTTATACCTCTATCAATACTCATGTGTTCCGATGTTAGATGATCCCATTCACAATGTCCATATGTAGTAAAAAGTATAAAAAGACTTAAACTCGTGATCAATTGATCTGGTACATCTGGAAAATACTCTCCCAGCACTGCTCCGACTTCTGGATTTTCAAGCATTTTTGCACCCACCACGATACCCGCTATAGCACCTCGCGGCACACCGCCAAGGATTGCTGCCGTATCTTCAGCAGTTCTACCAGACGGAGGCCGTACAAAATCAGCCATTTCACTGTCACGATAACCATCATGCTCTAATAGCTTATCCGTGCCTTCAGCTTGAGCATCAACAATAAATGTCACTCCTCTGGCTAGCAGCCTCTTTCCACGCTGCCTTCGTATGTTACCTAAGACTACAGGCTCTTTAGCCCAAGCAAAATAATCACCTATCTGACATTTAGGCAACTTTCATAGTTACGGGATCAAGACCACTTAACTTCACGAATTGCATAAAGTAAGGCTTAGCAGCTTCTGAAAGTGCTTTAGGTGTTACCTGTTCAGGCTGAATGCCTTGCTCAATAAAGTCATGGCTGGCACGTCTCAATGAAAGTTCAGTAAGCGCACAGGCAAATTCGTTATACGAAACTGTTTCCTTGCCACAATAACGTAAGAGCGTATTTAATCCGTGAGGCTCGGGAGCGCGGGCGATACCTTTAGCCACTTCAACCCCCGTTGGAATTACACTGTCGCTAAGCAATTCTTGAGGGCAACGACGAGCAAACTCTTGCACTGCCTTTTCCATATCGCTTGCGGTATCAGGCGAAGCATAAGCAATCAGCGCATCATAACGGTGTGACAAGCCTTCGGCAACTTTATAGTAAAGCTTATCTCCAAGTCCTAGACTGTCCAGTGTTTCAACCCAAGTCTTAACAACTTTTTCGGGCTGACCGTTCAACTTAGGTGAAATATAGTAACGCTCATTTGTGCTAGAGCCAGAAGCAAGATAACTCTGACCATTGACGTGTAAAAACGCACCGTTTTCTTGCCCTTCAACATTCGGCTTGCCAATGAAAGTATCGTGTATAGCTTGAGCATAACGTGTCTTAGTTTCTTCGTCGGGCATCGACTCATCTGACTTTGTCACTAGGTTGTTATAGCCCAGACTAAGACTGTATTTAAAGCCCTGTATACGGTCAAAGAATACTTTGAGAGTAAGGCCATCAATCTCACCGTCTTCAAACATCTTGGAAGCTCTGTCAATAAAACCCGCCACTACCCGACCAGCTCGTTCAACACGTGTTCCAACAGCCATACGATTACCGTCGTAAACCGACATAGCTTCGGTTGTTGCCTCTGACATAAACTTATTGCTTATGTCAGAGGGACGCATAGACTGGGAAGCCAAAGTCTCAATACTCTTGCCCGCTTCATCAAAGCGATCCTGAACAAACTCCAATGCAGGGTTTACAGTAACTATAGTTTCTTTGCCGTCTATAAACTGCTTTCGTGCTGTCGGACGGCCTTGAGCATAGTCAGCAAACGACTGATAAACTCCGTTAAACACAGCTTCAGCCGCCATTGTTTCGTCTGGACGAAGGCGTTGTTCGTGGGGGTTGATACTGTTGCTTCTGACATGCTTTTTATTTTAGTACTTTACAGATGTAAATAATAGCAACTTATTGCTATTATGTCAAGTAGTTGTAGCTAGAGTCTAATTTAGACTACTAATGGCACTTCTCGTGTGGTTCATTCGTGGCCAACACCCCTGTTGCAATACACTAGGATACAATGAGTTTTATCCATAGGTACAGACAT
>JBATSO010000031.1:0-16493 GCA_049293335.1 Saccharimonadales bacterium (SeqCode) | reverse complement strand
CATGTGGCAGCGCCTGCTAGCCTCTACCATTTTGGGCGAAGCGGTCGACACAACTATTTTTTGTATGGTCGCCTTTTACGGTTTGATTACAAATGCGCAAATGGCAAACTACATACTCGTTGGCATAGTGTTTAAAATAACTGTCGAAACCATAATGCTACCCATAACCTACCGTGTAATCCGCTGGCTCAAACGCCAAGAAAACACCGACCACTTCGACAAAACCACCAACTTTACCCCCCTTAGCGTCCAACTCGATGACTAAACTTTAGCCCTTAAAGCTCATGTGAAAGGGTGTGAAAGGTTAGACCTCGCACAAAAGTATGTGCGAGGTCTAAACTTTCACACCCAGCGGCAATATGCTTTAGGATGAGCGGTTGTGGTAGTACCGCGCGAGCCAGGCGTCGCGAAAGCTATAGAAAGTGCCGTCTTCTATGGAATGGCGCATGTTGTCTACTAGCCCCACAATAAACCGCTCGTTATGAATCGACATGAGCGTATTGGCTAGCAGCTCCTTGGCGCGGAACAAATGCTGAATGTAAGCTTTTGTGTAGTGCTGGCAAGTGTAGCAATCGCAGTCTTCGAGCAGTGGCGTAAAGTCTTCTTTATATTTTAGCCCACGAATGTTCTTACGCCCTTCGTATGTATAAAAAGCACCGTTGCGACCAACCCGTGTTGGTGACACGCAGTCAAATGTATCGACTCCGTGTTCAACCGCTGCAAACATATCGTCTGGCTCAGATATGCCAAGCATGTGCTTTGGGCGGTCTTCGGGCAAAATTTCGTTGCACCACTGCACAATCTCGCCGAGTCGCTGTTTTTCTATGGCCCCGCCTATGCCGTAGCCGTCAAACTCGCGCTCAGCCATCCCTTGGGCCGTTTCACGCCGTAAATCTTCGTAGTTTGCACCCTGCAACACCCCAAACACTGCCTGGTACGGCCGCTCTGGGTGGAGGGCACGTAGTCGTTGCATTTCGTGCAAACTGCGTTCGGCCCAGGGCTGCGTGCGCGTGCGCATGGACACTTCCTGGTACTCCCGCGTATCCATCAGTGATGTTAGTTCGTCAAACGCAAAACAAATATCCGCCCCAATGCCATGTTGAATTTGCATGGAATGTTCGGGCGTAAAACGGTGCATCGAACCGTCAAGATACGACTTAAAGTCTACGCCATCATCGTCTACCCACGCCTGACGCTCTTTGCGCGGCGCAATGACATCGTCGGCCGAAACACCTTCTACGTCCATAGAAAGCGTTTTTTTAAAACCACTACCAAGTGACAAAACCTGAAAACCACCGCTGTCGGTAAAGGTTGGCCCCGGCCAGTTCATAAACTTACCTAGCCCGCCCGCTTTTTGAATCAGTTCTGGGCCAGGTTGCAAATACAAATGGTACGCGTTCGCTAACAACGCCTGTGCGCCCGTGCCCGCTACCGCTTCTGGTGTCATAGATTTCACGCTCGCCTTGGTACCAACCACAATAAAAGCGGGTGTTTGAATATTGCCGTGCGGCGTGTGGATAGTTCCACTTCGAGCCAATGCGTTAGGTAAACGCTTACAAACCGAAAAAGAAAACGATTTTTTAGTAGACATTATTTTGTTGTAGTTGAAACACGCGTAGGCTTATTGGTGGCTTCGCCCGTAGCAAGTTTTTTACGCACACGAACCGAAGCAGCTATAGACGCGCCAATAATGCCTATGCCCGCTAGGCCTGGAATGAGTTCGGGTATATGATAGAGGGCGCTAAAAAGCATAATGAGCGCCAGCACAAAAACCGTATAGTGCGCACCGTGTTCAAGATAAATGAAATTGCTGAGCGTACCGCGCCGCACCATGAAAACTGTTAACGACCGCACCCAAATGGCGCCGATTCCCAGCCCTGCGGCTATGAGTACAACGTTGCTAGTAATCGCAAAAGCGCCAATAACGCCGTCAAAACTAAAGCTTGCATCGAGAATCTCAAGATATATAAAGCTCATGAACGCAGCTAGTCCAACTTGCTTCACGGCAGTTTTTTTAGCATCGACACCCTGATATTTTTCTATAAATTTAATTGCCCCGTGTATTAGCAAATAAGTCAGCGTACCAAAACCGCCCGCCATAAATGTTGTTTTGGCATGAGAGTTTATAGGTAGGGCTGCCACGCCAAACAGCATAATTGTAGTTACAACCGATGGCCAGGCCCAGTGCGAAAGTTTCGTCAGGTGCTTTTCGATTCGCTTAATCCACATAGTGTGGCGTTCATCGCTAAAGAAAAAGTGAAACGCTAGCATGAGCAAGAAGGCGCCGCCAAAAGCTGAAATAGTCGGATGAGCTTCCTCAAGATGGTGAGCGTATTCTTTTGGATGATTCATAGCTAGGTCAAGCACTGTTTTCCAACCCAAGTCAGCCGTAATAGAGACAATCAGTATGGGGAACACAACGCGCATGCCGAAGATTGCTATAAAAATACCGACCGTTAAGAATATCATTTGCCATTTTTTGCTCATTCGTTCGAGCACTTTGGCGTTAATGATGGCGTTATCGAAACTAAAGGTAAGTTCGACTATCATAAGAATGATTGTTACGAACAAGGCGCTCCAGCCAAGTCCAACCGCAACACCAATCAAGGTTGCAACGGTTGCAAATATAGAAAAGCCAAAAATACGAAAAACTGCGTGTGGGTGAAAATGATGCTTCATGTCTAGTAAATAAGTATAGCAGTTTTTATTTTTCGACAAAGGTCAGCGCGTAACCCACGCGGCCAGCACGGCCTGCACGGCCTATTCGATGCACGTAGTCATCGTAGGTTTGCGGTTGAGTGTAGTTAACAACATGAGTAATGTCGACCACGTCAATCCCGCGGGCCGCTACATCGGTGGCGATGAGTATTTTCACCTCGTTTTGCTTAAAGCTTTTCAGGGCGCGAGCGCGTTGGCCCTGGCTCTTACCGCCGTGAATACTAGCCACTTTAAAACCGCGGTCAAATAAGTCTTTTTCAAGTCGCTCTACATTGCGCTGGGTGCCTTCAAAAATGATAACTTTGTGCGTGGCTGGGTCAATCAAAATGTCATGCAGTTTTTCTTGCTTCTCGCCCTTGCCAGCAAAACGAATCACGTCTTGGTGTATAAAGTCGCTCGTGTCGCCAGCCTTAACTGTCACAGTTTCGGCATGTGGTGAAAAAGTACGAATTAGGCCGCTCACGCGTGGGTCCATAGTAGCCGAGAAATAAAACGACTGTCGTTTTTCAGCAAGCTCGCTGAGCAGTAGTTTTACATCGGCCACAAATCCCATGTCGAGCATACGGTCAACTTCGTCGAGCACCACAATGTTAAAGTCGGACAACTTTAATGTTTTTTGTTCTAAGTGATCTTTAATACGGCCGGGCGTGCCTATGACCATACGTGGCTGGGCACGTAAGTCGCGTAGTTGGGGGCCATACGCCGAGCCACCAATTAAAATTGCGCCGGTAAAGCCTCCGTTTTTACCAATTTCGCGGCATTCTTGTTCAATTTGCTGGGCTAGCTCGCGGGTTGGCGCAACTATCAGCGCTCGGCTGGTCTTTTCGGTCATTAAACGGTGCAAAATAGGCAGCGCGAAGGCCGCGGTTTTGCCTGTGCCAGTGTTAGCAATGCCAATTACATCTTTGCCCTGCATAGCGAGTTCGATGGTTTGGTCTTGAATGGGTGTGGGCGCCACGTAGCCCTTACTAGCAATGTTGGCATGCAAGCGCTCGTCAAACGGAAAGTCGCTAAACATGTGTGTTGGCACATACGCCTCCGACTCTATAACGGGCTTCGCCGCTTTAACGAAGCGGTCTGGGTTGATGTACTGGCCGTGTTTTGGCCGAGCTGCCCGCTGCGGGCGTGCTTTGGCGTAGGGCGAGCGGCTGCTCTTATAGGCAAATGTCTTTTTTTGTTGATATGGCATAAAAATAGAATCCTTTTGTAGTTCGTTATTGTTAGTACTCGGTAATTGTTCGCTTGGAACCCCGAGTAAAAACTACGTACCACTCTGGATTCATATAAGTCTGATCATGAAAAATCAGAAAACAATGTGGGTAGTATAGCACACCATTCCACCTGAAGTAAATAGCATAAACTTGACAAAATTGCCCTTTTTTGCTATAATACCTAGTTAGAGTTCTTGAGGTAAGAGGAGGCTCACAATAATGTTACACAGAGGTGGAACACCCGTAGTTAACGGGCGTTATTCGGTGCGCTTACATCAGCGCCAATCAAACACACTGCCAGTTTCAGCGCTCGTACTTGTTGTTGGCATGTTGCTGTGTAACTTAGTACGCATAGGCGTGGATGGGCAGTGGCCGCAGAACTCACTGGCGCCTGTAGCCTATGCCACCCCTGAAGAAACTGTCGTTTCTACGCCTGTTTCGACAAATACGCCAGCAACCGAACTGACAGCTCAAACTACACCCGAAGCCACCCCATCGGCCGCAACGGTTCCAGCCTCTCTGCCCAAAGACAAGCTAGTTGACGCCAAAAGTGTTACGGCGCCTGTCGTACCTATGCCACGTTCCTGCACGGGCACACCATACATTATGGCGGGCGCCTTACAAACTGCTCAGCTAAAGCCAGGCCTCACCCAGGTTGTTGATTCACCTCACTATTACACCGTGTACGGTAGCACTCTACAGGAAGTTCGGTCGGCAATTTCGTCTTGTTCGCTTCGACAAAATGCTACCCCTTACCATGCAAGCACTGCCTATGCTTTGAACTGGAGCTACAACTTTGCTCTTCAGAACGGCACCTGTAGCGTGACTGATGTTCGAGTGGGCTTACATGTAAATCAATTCTTACCCAACCTTGGCATAGACACAACAACACCCGCACCTTTAGCTCAAGCTTGGAGTGTCTACGCCCAAAATCTTGCCCTACATGAAAACGGCCATACTGCCATAACTGTCCAATACGCCCAAAAACTGACAGCCGCCTTAGAAAGCTCTAGTGCTCTGCCGTGTGATTCAGTATCGGCCCAAACGAAAACTCTGACCGATAGCTACGTCACCATGCTCAACGCTGCCAACGAACTATACGACAGCCAAACAAATCACGGCGCCACTCAAGGTGCGCTTTTGTAACCACGAGCTTTCGGCTTACTTTATGATAGATAGTTCAGGAAGACAGTCTCTGTAGTTCAAGGTATGAAAACGTGTGGCGTTACTCACAGTTTTTCGCGTTTTAAAGTGTATAATGACACAAATGGAACCACATCAACCCTCCCCTATTACTGAAAACCCCCAGGAACAACAGCCCTCAAAACGAAAACTGTTTATGATTATTGCGGTAATTGTGCTTATATTGCTTGGTGCCGCGCTATTTTTACTCCAACACAACCGCACATCGTCAACCAAAAAAACTTTAAAAAATACCGAGTTAAGCGCGACCTATCAAGACCGTTATTCGCCAAATGAACCTACGAGCAAAATTATGATTGCAGGCCATCAGTACCGCAGTGCCTGTCGCTTACTGCCGCCTAAAAATATTGCCGACATATATGGGCCCTTTGAAAGAACAGCCAAGTTTACCGAAACATTTGCCGAAACAGAAAGCCAAGTGACGCTGGGAGATGTTTTATTCGCAAAACCTAGTTGTATGTATAGCCTCAAGGACCCTAAAGAGACAAGTGTACACGTCTCTATAGACTATTATGAATCCGCAGACACAGCAGTAAAAATGCTTGCTCGAAACAGTTTGCTTAGTGACGCTCAGGCAAATTATGGTGCCGCAACCGAGCGTCTTCGCCAAGCAATTGAAGCAAAAGAAATTACCGAATCGCAAGCGGCTGGGTCAATTAAGCTACTTTCTTCGCTTACAACAAGCGCTGAATACCTCCAAAGTCTCAACCAGCGTGGCGTGCCGAGCAAAACTAACCCCAGCACTCCGCCATCAAACCCAGTCGTTGCTTTTAATACCATTGGTACTATTTTCTCTGTGCAACTAGAATCAGCCGTTGTCTCTTTTAGCAGCAGGCAACTTCTTGGTGAGTCGAGCCAGAAAAAAATTACGGAACGTTCTGCTCAAGAACTCATACAGATTTTTTCGAAAGCAGATAAAGCCCTGACTGTTATACAGCGTAATTATAAAGATAAATCGTTACCACAGGGTCCAATTTCGGCAACCTTTCCAGATACCCCAGGACGAAAAGTATACGAGCCATGTAAAGTGCTCGATACTACGGTACTGAGCTCGGTCGTAAAGGCAGAGGTTAAGCGCCCCGTCGAGCAAACAAGTACCATCTACGACCGTAAGGCTGTTCTGGTCGTGAAATCAATGGGTAAAGAGCATTCTGCGCCCGCGTACACTGAGTGCGAAAAGAAATACGGTAGTAGCCAAGACAAAAGTACACCCTTTGGCCTGGCTAACATACGAATAAGCTACCCCGCAGACGCCGCAGCAACTAAAGTTATGATGGATGACTTACGCTCAGGCTACACGTACACCCAAAACGTTTCTGTTAAAAACGCCGACGAAGCGTTCTTTACGTATCCGCAACAGGGCCCAGCCAGTGGTTCACTCGACCAGCCAACTTCAATTTTTGTTCGCAAGGGTATTACCATTTTTACCATACGCGTGCAGCGGCTTGATGCAGACGCGGGCCCACTAGATTCAAGCAGTTTGCGTCCGCCTAGCGACTATCAAACACTTGCCGAACGTGTTACTACAAAGCTCTAGTTTCACCAAGAACTGCTGACCATACAATCTATATTTAGTTTGATGTTTTTAGGCGTTTACGCTTGTTTGGGTCAAGTTCTTTTTTGCGTAGTCGCAAACTCTTTGGCGTAACTTCAAGCAGCTCGTCGTTTTCAATAAAGTCTAGGCACTGTTCGAGGCTAAAAATGGTTGGCGGTGTTAACTGCACCACACCGTCAGACGAGCTCGAGCGCATGTTGGTCAGGTGCTTGGCTTTGCACACATTTATTTCCATGTCTTCTTGACGGGTATTAAGACCGATAATCTGCCCCGCATACACCTGTTCGGCGGGACCAATGAAGGTCGTGCCACGCGCTTCAGCATTTTGCAGCGCATATGGTGTTGAAACGCCTGTTTCAAACGAAATCAATACGCCATTTCGTAGTTGTTGAAGCGCTTGACCGACAGGCTGAAAACCTTTCACAAGACTGTTCATAACAATGGTGCCTTTGGTGTTGGTTAGCAAAATATTGCGCATACCCAGCAGCGCACGAGTGGGCATTTCGTAAATGAGCTTAGTAACACCCTTGCTCGGTGAACTAAACTGTTCCTTCAGCACGGCGCGGCGTTGGCCGAGTTCCATTTGCACCGTACCAACATGGTCAGCGGGAACTTCTATAATAACTTCTTCGACTGGTTCAACCTCTTGGCCGTTTTCTATATGAGTAACCACTTGTGGGCGGCCAACTTCAAATTCGAAGCCTTCGCGGCGCATGGTTTCTATCAGCACGCCAAGGTGCAGTTCACCACGCCCCGCCACCGTAAAGCCTATGCCAGCTTCGCTTACTTGCAAACCAACATTGGTTTCAAGCTCTTTTTGCAGGCGTTCACTAATTTGGCGTGAGGTGTTGAATTCGCCCTCTTTGCCTTTAAATGGGCTGGTGTTAGGGCCAAGGTAAATACGTAAGGTTGGTGCCTCGACCTCAATGATTGGCAGCGCTTCGGGGTTGGCAACATCGGCAATGGTTTCCCCAATTTGCGCAGTCATCACACCTGTAAGTTGCACAATATCACCCGCAACGCCTTCGGGCACTTCGTACTTGGAAACACCCTGGCTCATGAAAACCAGCTCAACCTTGTTTTTTACAAATGAACCATCTTTTTTACACAGCGTTACCTGGTCGCCCGCCTTCACGCGGCCGCGTGTAATACGGCCAATGGCGTATTTACCCTTAAAGTTGTCCCATGCCAGCGCAGTCACCAGCATTTGAAACGGTTTTTCTAACTCAACGGTTGGGGCCGGGATTTTTGCTATAATGGCATCGAACAAAGCCGAAAGATCAGCCGAGGCCGTAGCGTCTGCTGGTTTTTCGGCCCAGGCTTTGCCCTCACGACCAATTGCATAGTACACAGGGTAATGTAACTGGTCTTCGTGTACGGCTAGTTCTAAAAATAAATCGGCCAGTTCGTCTTCGACTTCGGCAATGCGTGAACCTGGTTTATCGATTTTGTTTATAACCACAATTGGGCGAAGTTCGGCCTCGAGTGCCTTTTCGAGCACAAATTTTGTTTGCGGCATAGGGCCTTCTTGAGCATCGACAATCAGCAAGCAACCATCGGCCATATTTAACGTGCGCTCGACCTCACCAGAAAAATCAGCGTGCCCTGGCGTGTCAATAATGTTTATACGGTAGTCGCCGTGCTGCACGGCCGTAACTTTGGCGGTAATAGTAATACCTCGCTCGCGCTCTTGATCGCCACTGTCCATTATGAGGTCTTGGCTCATTTCGGCCTGATTGTCACGGAACGTATGGCTTTGCTTTAGCAAACCATCTACCAGTGTTGTCTTACCGTGGTCAACATGCGCAATAATAGCGATGTTGCGGATTTTGGAGGGATCTTGCACGCTCATACTATCCTCCGACCGGGAAGAGCAGCCCGACAAAAAGCCGCGTCTTTTTGCCGGCGCGATGAGAAACCTGCTTGCAGGTGTCTCATACACTCAACGTGCGCAATAATAGCGATGTTACGGATTTTACTTGGGTCTTGTCTGGTACTCATTAAAATAAGCGCTACTAACTAGTGAGCGCCCCTTCGCGACCCTACTATACGCTACTTGTTGCCTTTTTGCCACCTTTAGACTGTTACGCATACATGTATACGCCCCTTACTCCGCACGATTTTCGGGGAATATTTTCAAACTCTCTAAAACTATTAGACAACAATTTCTTAAACCTATCAGAGCACTTATAATGCGTTTTGTTGTTAAAAATATAACACATTTTTGCCTCTGATATTTGCACTTTGAGCAGCCATTTGGCTTGACTCCAAAATGCTTATGAACTAGGCTTACCGCTACGTGTCTGAAGCTTTTTGTGGAGTTTTAGCGCGCCGCTAGCTATATTTCGGCCCATTAATATTAAATTGCCGAGATACGTCTACAGCTAACGCTTAAGGAGGAAAAACACTATTATGCGTACAACCGCACGTCTTGCGGTCGCTTTAGCGACCGTGCTATGTGGTGTCAGCACTGCCAGTGCTCACGCCCAAACAATCAATACTAATGCTCCCAAAAAACCGACTTCGTTTGTCTCGAAGGTACTGCTTGCCAGCACCGAACAAGACACGGTTAAAGCCGAGGTAAAAACCGAAGCACCTGCTACCACGCCAGAGCCAGCCAAGCCTGCGCCTGTTATGGTTGCGGTAAACGCGGGCGACAGCTTGAGCACCATCGCGGCCGCTCACAATACTACATGGGTTCGCCTGTTTAACGCCAACGAAAACATTGCCAACCCTGACCTGATAAATGTTGGTGACCAGGTACGAGTGCCCGACGCTAGCGAAGAGCTTGCAGACCGCCCGTTGCCACAGCCAGTTGTAGTAGCTGCGCCAGTCGTAACCAGCTATGCACCAGCTCAAACCTACACTCGTGCCTACAGCGCACCAGCCGCAGCCAGCTACCCAGTTGATTCAAACGCTGCCAAAGCATTTATTTATAGCCGCGAAAGTGGCAATAATCCGAACGCCACCAACCCTAATGGGTGCTACGGCCTCGGCCAAGACTGTAACGGCGTGTTACGTGCCCAGTGTGGCGCTGACTACGCCTGCCAAGACGCCTACTTTGAGGGCTACGCCCAACGCCGCTACGGTGGCTGGGATGGCGCCTACGCTTTCTGGCAAGCTAACCACTGGTGGTAGATAACGAAGGAGGGGCTCGCCCCTCCGCTTCATATCTGAAATAAATTCGGATATTCGCCCCACCCCCTAAAGCTCGCCTATCGGCTCGTTCGCTCCGCTTGTTTCTTTATTTTAATACAGTCTCAACGTACCCTCGAATTCACTCCAAGGGTACGTTTAATTTATGTTTCTGAGAAAATGGAGATTGTTTACCTGTAGGGGCAGTAAATATTCCTCTCAAAATTCCTAGAGCACTTTCATCTACGGTAGGAGGCATTTCTTCATGTTTGAACACATCAGTAGATAATTGTCGCAGTATGATGCCGCTTAAGGCATCAGAGACCACCGCAGAACTTACTGTTTGTTGTTCTCCGAACCGCCAAATCTTATCGTTAACCTCATCTGCATTCTGAGCACCAGCAACAATAGTAGTATGACCTGCCTGTTTCGTCACAGATAGTAGCCGAGTTGGAAAGCCTTCGTTAGATGGTTCAAGAAAACGAGCAACGATGCCAGTATCGATGAGCCAACCTCTAGAAGCGGTGTCAACTAACTGGCGTAGCCCTTGGGCAGTTTCTAGCGTTACTTCTGGTGGCTGCACTACAAGGCTACCATCTCTATTTTTAGGATACTCTGGCACCCAAATTGGCACGCGTCCACGATTCACTTTGACGAATATCCCACCCCGACCTATGAGTTTTGGTATTCTATTCGCAGCGTAGAGCACACCGTTCTTCATTTGTTCTGACATATAGCTCCTTTGTATAGACCATACTATAAAACGTGCCTTTTGCAAACTTTATTATTATAGTATTACGGTATACTTATACGTATGGATGCGAGGCCGCTAGCAGAGAGGATGAGACCAAACACGCTCGATGATGTCATCGGCCAAGCTCACTTGGTGGGCTCGCAAAAAATCATACGCCAAATTATTGAAAATAAGCAGCCGACCAGCCTTATTTTGTGGGGGCCGCCGGGCACAGGTAAAACAACACTCGCGCGCATTATCGCCCGCGAAACAGGCGCCGAATTTATAGAACTCAGCGCCGTTACCAGCGGCAAAGCCGATGTTGCAAAAGTTGTGGCCCTGGCCGAGCAAAATCAGCGGCTTGGCGTGCAAACTATTTTATTTGTTGACGAAATTCACCGTTTTAATAAAACTCAGCAAGACGCCTTTTTGCCCCACGTAGAGTCAGGTGTCATTACGCTGATAGGCGCCACCACCGAAAACCCGAGCTTCGAAGTCATCAACCCACTGCTCTCCCGCGCCCGCGTGCTGGTGCTGGAGCCTCTCAAACGAAGTGAAATAGTGGCTATTCTACAGAGAAGCGCTAAGCAAATGAAGCTAAACGCTAAAATATTACCTAAAAAATCTATAGAACTTTTGGCAGACCTCAGCGGCGGCGATGCGCGTGTGGCACTGGGAAATTTAGAGCTGGCACAGCGCTTGGCGCTGGGCAAAACCATTACTCCACAGCTGGTTGAAACAGCCGCCCAAACCCGCCTGCCAGGTTACGATAAAAAGGGCGAGCAGCACTATAATATCATCAGTGCTTTCATAAAAAGCATGCGGGGCGGCGATACAAATGCTGCGCTGTACTATCTTGCACGAATGATCCAAGCTGGCGAAGATCCAAAGTTTATTGCCCGGCGTATGGTGGTGTTTGCCAGCGAAGATATAGGTCTGGCCGCGCCTGCCGCACTCAACCTAGCCGTTTCAACATTTTTGGCCGTAGAACGAATTGGCTTACCCGAGGCAGAGATCAACCTCAGCCACTGCGCTGTAGTGCTCGCTAAATCGCCAAAGAGCCGCCAGAGCTACGATGCCTGGGGCAAAGCCAAAGCCGCCGCCAGTCAGTACCCCGACCTCCCCGTGCCGCTCGGCATTCGCAACGCTCCAACAAAACTCATGAAAGATCTCGGCTATGGCAAAGGTGCCGAATGGAAGGCTGGCTACCAACACCCCGACGGCTTCCTCCCACCCGAACTCACTCATATCGACTTTTTCAAATAGCACATTTATATTGCTAGTTCTTGCAATATACCCTTCAGCAAATGGGTCGGCAGGCCTAGTATGGTATCTTCGGAGCCTTCTATGTGGTCGAGGAGGCTACCAATATGCTGAATAGCATAGGCGCCCGCTTTGTCGGCGTAATCGCCTGTCGCGAGATACGCTTCTACCGCTGCTTTATCGAATGGTTTTAGATATACCCACGCATTGTCATAGGTAACATTTTCATAGTTCAAGTCTTTGCATATGACAACAAGTGAACTGGTAACTTTATTTGGTGCAGTCGTAATCAGGTGCCACATGCGGCGAGCATGATTGAGGTCTACTGCTTTACCGAGCTGTTTGTCGCCGACTGTCACAATGGTATCACTGCCAATAACAATTGCGTCGGGGAAGCGCTTTGCAACAGAGAGCGCTTTTCCCCGGCCCAGCTCCATAGCAATTTCCTCAACCGGTCGCGTTTCGTCCAGATATTCCTCGAACTCGCTGGGTACCACCGTAAAATCCAAGCCCATTTTTTCTAGCAATTCTTTACGTCGCGGTGAGCCACTGGCTAAAATAATTTGCCTCATACTTTTTCGATACTTTCTATTTCAATATCTCCCTCGAGGTACAATGGTGTAGCAGTACGTCTTGTAAAATCGTAGCCAATTGCCCACGTCTGCAAACTACTATCTTGTGGCTCCATTATGAGATCGACTGTATGGGTGACAGCGCATTGAGCTCCAATAAATGATATTCGCTGAAATCTACGTCTGTTTACGTCTAATTTTTCCCACTTAGTCTTAATATGACTTAGGAATGCCCCGACTGGGACATCATATTCGACATCTTTTCTCGGATATTTCTCAAGACAAAAAGCACGTAAAATGCGTGTTTGTATGGCAAGTGCTCTTAGCAGAGGCTCAGTTGGTGCCGCAAAATTCATGGTCTCACCCGCCACGCTATCGATTACATTCACAAAAGTGCGATAGTCGCTTTCGATTGAGTGACCAGTATAGCGTTCCTCTACCCAACTTCTGTCGCCCTGCTCAGCTAACTGGACACCTCCTTGCTGAATGGCCCAGCCGCGGTACAGTGCGTCTCGGGCAACATCTGCCAAAGGTTCGTCAAAATCTCCGCCTTCTAGTGAAAACATGGTTTTATAGTACACGACCAGGTAGGCCAAACAAATTGTTTATCTTTTTACAGACAGCGTATACTAAGAAGTAATGGCCGCAAGTATCGACATAAAACATTTGACCAAAGTATATGCTGGGGCAAAAACGCCGTCGCTCGATAAACTGAGTTTGCACGTAAACCCAGGCGAAGTCTATGGGTTTTTGGGCGCAAATGGGGCTGGCAAATCTACTACCATTCGCCTGCTGCTTAACTTTATTCAACCCAGCTCGGGCACTGCAAAAATTATGGGGCTCGATGTGGTACAAGACAGCGTGTCGGTTAAAAAACAGGTGGGATACCTAGCGGGCGATGTGGCGCTGTGGCCCAAAGTAACGGGCAATGAGCTGTTTGCGTACCTGATGAAACTGCAATCCCAGACGAAAACTAATTATTTGAATGAGCTTATTCGGCGCTTCGAAGCCGAGCCCGAAAAGCGGATTGATACACTCAGTAAAGGTAATCGACAAAAGATTGGGGTTATACAGGCGCTCATGCACGAGCCCGATGTACTGATACTCGACGAACCAACCAGCGGTCTCGACCCGCTTATGCAAGAAGTGTTTTACCAAACCGTGCGCGAAGCCAGTGACCGCGGCGCCGCCGTGTTTGTAAGCAGCCATAACTTGGCCGAAGCCCAGCGCATGTGTGACCGAGTGGGGATAATAAAACACGGTAAGCTCGTTCATGAGCAATCTATGAAGGGCGAGGCCGACCTAGGGTTCGTGTCGTTCCGTTTGGTGCTGGCCCACCCCAAAGATGTCGAAAAACTAAAATCTAACCGTGCTATTAAACTAGTTTCTCACGAGGCGACTACCGTTGTAGTGCAGCCCAAACGAAGCATTGCCGAGGCGCTCAAAGTGCTCAGCACCTGCAACATTGTTACCATGACCACTCAGCACCTTGACCTCGAGGATGAGTTTTTGGAATATTATGGAGACGGCGCATGAAAAAATTAGAGCCAAGAGCAATGAGACATGGGCCAAGAGTAGCAACGAGGCAGCCGCTATGCTAAACGTAATTCGATGGGAGCTGCGGCAGCGGCGCAACGCCATTGTGTGGTGGACAATTGGCAGCATAGTTTTGACCGTTGTAATCCTCATGCTATTCCCTTCCATCCGGGACAAAGCGGCAGACATGAATAAGGTTATAAACGCCCTGCCCGCCGAACTTCGCGGCCTGAAAACTGGTGGTGCTACCAGTGTGGACGTAGGAAATCCGCTGCAATTTTTGAACTCTCAGGTGTTTTACGCTACGTTACCAATTCTATGGATCATTTTAGCTATTACCCGAGGCGGGGCAATTCTGGGGCGTGACGAGCAAACCCACACCCTGGAAGTTTTGCTAGCTCGACCAATCAGCCGCACGCGACTGCTGCTCGCGAAAGCCGCTAGTTTACTGCTTGAATTTGGGATTGTTGCGGGAACCACACTGCTAGCCATTGTACTGCTTTGCCCGCTGTTTGACCTTTCGGTTGGCGCAGGTAAGCTCGCTGTCACTACGCTGTATACTGCCCTGTTTTCACTCAGTTTTGGCTATATTGCCTTTGCCTTGCATGCCGCAAGCAAACTAACGAAGCGCGGTGCCACCACCTTTGCGGTCGCGCTTGGGTTTGGTGGCTACATTTTGGCCTCGCTGAGCACCATGACTGACTGGCTCAAATGGCCTGTTAAGTTCGTGCCGTACCATTACTTTACCCCGCTCGATTCACTCAGCGGCAAAACCCCACGCGGCTTAGTAATGTATGTATTGCTAGTTTTTATACTTGGAACACTCGTAGCCATACTCGGTTTTCGCCACCGCGATATCGAGTAACTATACAATTGCCTCCCATGGGAGGTCGGGCTTGCCGAAGTGGCCGTAGGCGCTGGTAGCGCTGTAAATGGGGCGGCGCAGGTCGAGTCGTTCGATAATACCGCGTACGCTGGTGTCGATAAGCTTGTCTTTGAACGCATAGAGTTCGGCTTCGCTGACTGTAGCGGTACCAAAGGTGTCGATGGTTTGCATAAGCGGCTGCGCAACGCCAATGACGTAGGCCAACCCAACTTCGCACTTCGTAGCCAGCCCTGCCGCTACAATATTTTTGGCAATGTAGCGGGCGGCGTAGGCACCGCTACGGTCGACTTTACTTGGGTCTTTGCCGCTGAACGCACCGCCGCCCACACGGGCATAACCACCGTAGGTGTCGACCACAATTTTGCGGCCTGTTAAACCAGCGTCGGACTCAGGGCCAGGAATGTGCCACAGGCCTGTGCCATTGACTACAATGTTTTCATCGACTGGTAGTTCAAACCCATAGCTTTTAAGAACTGGTGTAAAGACATGCTCTATAACATCAGCTCGAACTTGTTCGCCCGACGTATTTTCGTTGTGCGCTACGGCCGCAACGAGCTTTTCAACGTCGACTGGCTTGCCTTGCGCGTCGTATTTAACTGTTACCTGGGCTTTGCCGTCTGGGCGCAACCATGTAAGCACGCCTGTTTCGCGGCACTCATCAATCCGCCGCGTTAGGGCGTGTGCCAGTGCAATCGGCAGCGGCATGAGTTCGGGAGTTTCATTGCAAGCATAGCCAAACATCATGCCCTGGTCGCCCGCACCATCAACATCAACACCCATGGCGATTTCGGGTGATTGCTGGTGCAAATAGTTCGTAAACTTAGAACCTTCGGCAGAGAACTTCCAGTCAGCATTGGTGTAGCCGAGTTGCGCAATTTTGTCTCGGACCACTTTTTCAAAGTTAACCTCTGCAGTTGTTTTGATTTCGCCAAACAAACTTATTTGGTCTGCGCCAACGACCGTTTCGATCCCCGCGCGTGCTTTAGAGTCTTGCTGTAAGATGGCGTCGAGCAGCGCGTCGCTCACGGCATCGGCCATTTTGTCGGGGTGTCCTGCGCAAACCGACTCGCTGGTAAAAAGTATGTAGTCGTTAGTAGTATTTGTCATAAATAAAAAACCTTTCTTCGCCTACAATGCGCGAGAAAGGTTATGCAAACGACATATCTTCCCCGCCACAACGGCGAGCTAGATGAAGCACCGTGCAGTATACGTAAATATACCCCTGGTTGCTGGTGGGTCACCGCGCTAGTACGCTCGCCACGCTCTTGATATTCAAATTGTTAACCTATGTAGTGTAGCATAGTAGTCAAAAAAGATCTGTTGCGCTATAATCATCATCTGTACTGGGGATTGGCCAAGCGTGAGACCCGCCTGCGGCGGGTCGCAAGGGAGTCCACTCTTGCAAACTGGTTTGCAAAGATGTGGTGACGGGCCTGCCAAAGGTAGGTCGAATCGAACCCCTCGTACGTTATAATGTGAATGTTAAGCATTGGGGATTGGCCAAGTGGTAAGGCAACGGGTTCTGGTCCCGTGATCGGGGGTTCGAATCCCTCATCCCCAGCCAAATAAAAAGAGTCTACCCCAAGGTAGGCTCTATTTATATTGTTTGAGATTGGAATACGTGCACCCGACCATATTTGTGACTAGCGCGAAAGCCACCAGTAGCAGGTCGTAAAGAAGC
>JBATSO010000030.1:0-20765 GCA_049293335.1 Saccharimonadales bacterium (SeqCode) | reverse complement strand
TCGTCGGTGGTTACAGAGTCGATGTTGGTTTGTTGAAAGTCTGAGCTGTAACCCTTCCAACTGCTGTTAAAGCGTACGTACCAGGTGCCCTTAACGGGCAAAGTAACCTTGTATATTGTGTGAGCCGTGTCGCCAAAGTTGGCAATTACTAGTGTGTCATCGCCTGCTCCGCCTTTGTCCCAGCGGTGGTAGCCTATTACCATATTGGTGTCGTCTTGATGAAAAATTATGGTACTCTGCCCAAGTAGTCCCGCCGTATTGCCGTGGCGGTTTAGGCGCAGGTCTATAAGATGCCGATGCGCCAGCACAATGCCTGCATATTTTTCGGTTTTATCCCATTCTAGCTCTTGCCAGTCGTTGAAGCTGCCTGCCTGCAAAAATTCACTGCCCTGAAGTAACATGGGTATACCGGGGGCTGTTAAGGTTACGGCGTTGGCTAGCAGCAATTTTTCGCGGGCAAATATATCGGTAGCGCTGCCTTCGCTGGCCGCTTCGTTCAGCCGCACGGCACCGTTAGCGGCTGTGTCGTGCGAGTCGCTAAAAATAATCCGCTCAAAAACATCGTTGTTGTAGCTGCCTGTTAGTTCGTGTTTAAAGTCAACAGGAAACGGCACCGAAAGACCGATCATACTGCGAAGCGCGTGAGGAAAGTTAAGCCCCCACTGCGCATCAAAACCACAGCCATTTTCGGTTGCGGGTTTGGTAATATGCGAGTTTACCGAACAATCTTCGGCCACCATCATGCTGCCAGGGTGAATACGGTGCGCCAAAGTGGTAATATCTTGTAGCAAACTCCAGGCTTCGGGGATGTCATGCGCAGGGTCGTCATTGCGGCCCTGAGTGTTACGCATATAAATGGTCGAGTCAAGCCGTAGGCCATCCACATGGTACTCTTGGTACCACATAACAATGTTGTCGAGCAAAAACTGGCGAACCTCTGGGCGGCCGTAGTCTGGGCGTGAACCCCACGGTGTGTCGCCGCGAGCATCGTTGTAAAAATATATGCCTCCACGGTCGTTTTCGTACCAGCCATCGTATTGCCACAGCGTGTCGCTCATAAGATGGTTATATACAACGTCTACAATAACGCCAATCCCCCGTATATGGCAGGCTTTCACAAACTCTTTTAGACCGTGCGGCCCGCCGTACGTGGTTTCGACCGAAAAAATATCGGCCACATTGTAGCCCCAGCCATTGCTGTGCCCCATGCTTGTCACGGGCATGAGTTCGATCATGTTAACACCCAACTCGCGCAAGTAGTCGAGCTTTTCGATAGCATCGTAAAAAGTGCCTTGCGAAGAAGAGTCTTTGCGGTTAAAGGTACCTACGTGAAGCTCGTACATGATGTGTTGTTCGCGGGGTATGGGTGCAAAACTTTCATCAGCCCAGTTAAAATCATCGGCCACAATTATTGAGGCACCGTGTTCAGAAGTAGTGAGTGCGCGGCCACGTGGGTCGTTTTTGTCAAACGTTTTAAGGCCCGTGTCGATCAAAAATTTATAGGTTTGGCCAGGGTGAACATCTTTAAGGCTGGTGGCCCAGTAACCGCCTGGTTCGGCCGCCATTTCGTGATGATTACTGCCATCGTACACATCGAGATACGGCACAAGTAAGCTAACATTTTTAGCAAATGGCGCCCACACGCGAAACTCCGTAGAATCGCGGTGGCGAATCACGCCCAGGTTTTTCTTTAACTGATGTGCCATTGCTAATAGCGTAGCAAGGATAAGCACTTTGAAGCAAATCTAGTTCCTGGAAGAATTATCTAGCTCACTCTGTTAAGAAGCGGCACGCGTTTACCGGCACTAATCGTATTGAAAAATATAGTTATGAATTAATTCTTTTCAGAACAGTAAGTAGTTGTGGTATAGAGGAAATAAGATAGTCTGGTTCTGCCTGTTGCAGGCGTTTGCGGGAGGCCATGCCTTCGGTAATAGACACTGTGTGCAGCCCCAAGGCTTTCCCGATTCGTGGTTCTTCGGGTGTGTCACCTATAATTACAACGCTGCTTGGCGCAATGTTGTGTAAGCGTAAATAATGCTCTAGACGATGTTGTTTACCCGTATGGTGGGCTTGGCTGGTGGTTTCGTTTGCCAGCACGGCCGAAAAATATTTCTCGAGCTTAAGGCGGTGCAGTTGGGTAGTAATACCCTGTTGAGTGTGATTGCTAAGAATAATACAGTTTACTCCATCGGCTTGTAGCTTTTTAAGCGTTGCTTTAGTGCCAGGACGTGTGCGAACAGTACGCGCAAACTCTTCATAGGCATCATGGAAAACGGCCGTCATTTCTTTAGCCTTCGCTAGAAAAACTTCGCGCGAAACGCCAAGTTTTACATATGCGTCAACCAGCGGTACTTCATAGACTGCACGCATGGTGGCAACAGTAACGGGTGGTAGGCCTAGCATGGGCACCTCGCTTTGGTTGGCGGCTCGCAGCACAGCCAGGGTATCGGCAAATAATGTTCCGTTCCAATCAAAAACAACAAGTTGTATCATACGTAGCCGTTACTATACCATACAAACAGATCAGTTTTGGGGTAAAGTATGCAATGGTTTAAAACATTGTAAGGTATACTGTTCAGGATGGTTCGACCAAAGGTGATCCGTAAAGAGCAAGTTGTCGTTTACCAAGGCGAAGCGTCTTTTGGTGTGCACGTGGTTCGCAAAGGTATGGTACGAGCCTACAGTATTTTGGCTAGTGGCAACGAAGTTAACGTGGCTATATTTGGCTCTGGCGATTTTTTTCCCATAGAAGCCATTTACGACACCGCGCCAGGCGCCCTGTTTTACTACGAGGCTTTGTCTGACTGCGAGGTCGAAACGTATAGCATAGAACAATTTAAGGCCTTAAAAGCTGCTGACGAAACAGCACCACAGGCCGACGCCAAGCGCTACCTTGGCGCACTCTTACACGTCAATGCCCTAGGTCAAGCAACGGCATTCGAAAAGCTGGGTCACACACTTCGCTATTTGGCGATGCGCTTTGGCGAACCGCTCAGCGGCAAAGGGTTTTACAGAATTGTCGTTAAACTCACCCAGCAAGACCTGGCAAACCTATGTACCATGTCGCGCGAAACCGTTAGTATTGAACTTTCCAAGCTTAAAAATCAGCGTGCCGTTATAGAAAAAGAAAAGTTTTACACTGTAAATATACCATTGCTCAACAAAATTATGGGTGACGAATCGGCTAGTGACGTCCAGTTGTAGTCACGGCGTTTTCGGCGGTACTGTCTTGAATAATACGCACTAATTCGGATGGCGTAGCCCAGGCTTTTAGCATATAACGCGTGGCACCCAGCGACATAACTTCCTCCACCTCTGACTTGGCGTCGAGGTTACTAAAGACAATAATGGGGATCTGTCGATCGTTCGAGAAAGCTCGCAAAAACTCCCGACCGTCCATAATAGGCATAAGCAGATCGAGCAAAATAATATCGGGCTGGCTATGCTGAAGTTTTTCTAGCGCTTCTTGACCGTTAAAAGCCGTTTCGACCACGTAGCCGTTGTGTGTTAGCATTAGCGAAAAGGCGTCACTAAGCGCCGCATCGTCTTCAACTAGTAAAACAGTACCCTTCTTTTTCATACTTAAACTATACGTTCGGCTCACTGCTTAATCTGTGAGCTGGACAACATTTTCTTCTTCGTCGGTCTTTTTGGGGAGTTGCAAGGTAAACGTACTTCCCTGCTCGGCATCGGAAATAACACGAATTTCCCCACCGTGGGTTTTGGCGAGTTTTTGGGCCAAATACAAGCCCAGTCCACTGCCGCCCTCGCTGCTAGAAAGCGGATTCTGAATACGGGTAAACTTTTTAAACAAATGAGCCTGTTGCTGTTCGGGTATGCCTACGCCCGTATCGTCTACTTCGAGTTCAATGGTTTCGCCTGTTTGATGGGCAGTAATGGTAATGTTTGAACTGGCGTACGAATATTTTATGGCGTTACTTATAAGGTTTTCAATAATCATTCGTATAAACCGCACATCGCCGTACGCAGTCAGTTTCGGCGGACCTTCAAAAACCATGGTAATTTTTTTGGCACTGCTAACAGCCCTAAAGCCATCTATCACTTCTTTAGTAACGTGTACAATGTCGAAATCGGCGTACTGCATGGTTAGTTGCCCCGCGTCGGCCTTGGCAACGTATAAAAGCTGGTCAATAATTTCAAGCTGGCGATCATTGGCGCGGTACGCTTTATCGATAATAGCTTTTTGGTCTTCACTGAGTTCGCCAAAATAACCCTGCGCCAACATGCTGGTGTATTGTCGAACGCTGGTTGCGGGTGTGCGCAGTTGGTGAGAGGCGAGTGCCAAAAGATCGTCTTTGGTTTTCTGTAGTTCCGTTTCATGCTCGAGCCGCACACGTCCAATCCGTAGCTTGAGTAGCGAAAACACAAAGCCCCCCAGTACCACGCTGCTGCCAATGCCTGCAGTAAAAATTGTTGCGGGACTCACAATTGCGCCTTCGAGCGTATTGTATATATATAAAGTCAGTGACCACGTGCGATTAATGGCAGCAATGTCGCCTTGAACTACTAAGCGTTTTTTATGCATGGCGTCTGGGTCAGTACGGCTATGTAGCAGTTGTTCTGGTTTAGCAGTAACGTCAGTAAGCACATAGTTAACACCAAATTTCTCTGCTTCTTGTTGCCGTGCCTGCAACATGTCGTGCATACGGACCGCAATGTAAACGTAGCCAACCAAACTCTGACGGCGCTGTTCAACGCTGGGCGGCGTGTCGCCTCCTGAATACACAGGATAGTATAGGAGGACACTTTGCGGCCGAGCCTTACCTGTAGCTGCTTCATCTTGCTTAAGTACCACAGGTGAGGTCATGGCAATAGCTGCTGTGTCGCGCGCCTCGCTCATGGCTTTTTGTCGAACTTGGTCGGTGAACATATCGTAGCCAAAGGCCCGTTTGTTAACTTCATTAAACGGTTCTATATAGGTAATGGCAGTGTAGGTTTCGCGGTCACCTTGGGGGTGAACGGTAAAATCGGGATAGCCTTCGGCACGAACCCCATTGGTAATGCTATCGAGCTGATCGCCGCCGAACGACTGCGTATAACCCAGCCCCAGTACCTCGGGAAAGTTCTTTCTGACCTGACTGCTCTGATAATATTTACTCCAGTCATCGCGGCTAATGTTGGCGCTGCCTTTTACGTTTACGACCGTAGCGCCCGTTAGAAGTAGTTGGGCGTAACCTGTTAGCTTGGCGTCAATGTATCGAGTGTTGCTACGAAGTTGCTGGCCCGAAAAGCGGTCGAACTCTTGCTTGTGCTGGGTGTCAACCGCATGGGCGAAAATGTAAGTAGCCAGCACGCCCAGCGCTAGCAGTAACAGCGAGGCAACGGCGGCCGCAGCGGTAATATCGCGCCGCAATTTTTTGCTAATTGGGAAGTTGAAAAGTCTTTTCATACGCTTAGTAAACCATACTGTAACAGATCAAGAAGCCTGATGGTGTGAGCTAGGCAACATTTTCTATGTCGGCGGACTCATAGTTTAGCACGCGGCTCCCACGTAAGATACTGACATTGGCAAAGGCGAGAACATTTACAAACAACTTACCGTACCAGGCAAAGCACTACACGTCATAGGCAACTGGGCAACTAGTTTATCACCGTTACAAATTTTGAATACATACGTATATATAAGTACATACAACAGTTCGCATCATTCCAACTAATATTTTGAAAGGATCATGCCTATGAAAACACAGCCTCAACTTGATGTTAAAATCGCGAAATTCTTAGAACGAAAATCGCACCAGCACCCAGATATCTTTATTGACCGAGTGTAAACGTGAGAGCAAGCCGAGTCTATACGCCAAACTGGCAGACGGCTGTATGCAACCACACACCGAGATCATTAAGATTGAAAAATGTATAGCATTCGTTTAGTGAATAGTTTCTAGTGAATAGTTTACGAATACAAATCTATCATCCGTAGTTTTTAAGTTAATAATTAAAGGAGAATGTATTATGTCTATTATTGTTTGGATCATTTTTGGTGCCCTCGCTGGCTGGATCGCTTCACTTATTGCAGGAACCGATGCTCGCCAGGGTGCAGTAGCAAACATTGTTGTTGGTATAGTCGGTGCTTTCGCTGGCGGCTACCTTATGCAACTTTTTGGTAAAAGCGGCGTAAATGGTTTTAACCTTTACAGCTTGCTGGTTGCAATCTTTGGTGCAGTCGTTCTACTTTGGGTCTACAAAATGGTAACAGGTCGCCGCGCCTAGCCTGCTTTTAGCAGCTAACTAAAGGACATTCTAATGAAAGTCACACAATTTTTACGCGGTTCCCTGTCACTAGTAGTGTGGGCGATTGCTATACAAGGCGTGGCTTTCTTTTACGATGCCTTTTTCAACATTCGACCATCTCATCCAGTGTGGAACCCTCAATTTAACTGGCTTCCTGTCATCACGGCTGTGGTGATTGGGGCCATGGTAGTCACCGCCACTCGTATGTATATGGCTCATCGTGGTTTCACGTTCCGCCCTAAAAGCGTGCTCTATACGTACCGACTGCGTAGCACTGCCTCGTAGTTTCCAGCCCCATGCGAAACTCGTAACGTACAGTCCACTTTTGCGAGGCCCCACTACACTTCATCGTGTAGTGGGGTTTGGACGTATCGAAAAGAAGAAGATTATATCTTACCCACATATTTCTCGAAATAAATTCGTGGAATATACCCCCATCTTCCCAAATGGCTGCGCTGCCGCTTGGCTGCATCCTAAACGATGCTGTTAGCACAACGCGGTTCTATGCTTAACTCGGAAGATACTAACCTAAAAGGAGATCATGTAATGGTACGAGAAACTCAGGTCGATGTGTCGCAGCAACATGCGGTCGACGAAAATGGCGAGGTTGTACGCTCTGAACGAGTCGTGCGCCGCGATGAACACATGGCTAGCCCTACGGGCGTGGCCCAAAATATTATATACACAATATATGGAATTCTAGCTAGCCTACTAGGCCTTAGAATGCTGCTTTCTTTACTAGCTGCGAATCGGTCGAACGGTTTTGCAGACCTTATTTACACCGTAACAGGGCCATTTGTGGCGCCTTTTCGTTCGTTGTTTGGCGTAAATACGGCAATCGGCAATGGCGGTTCACATTTTGAACTTGAGACTTTAGTGGCAATTTTAGTCTACGGCTTACTTGCCTGGATGATCGTACGTATAGTGCGCGTTAAAAAAGACGCGACAGCTTAGGTAGCTCACGCCTAGTAAAACACCCCTTTCGAGGGGTGTTTTTTATAGTAAAGGCTGCGCTGCCGTTTGTTTTAGGTTTTAGTATGTACTGTCCTGAGTCGTTATTTTACTAACAGCAGAATCAACTTTACTGCGTCAATTTTTAAACAATTGGCTGCAATTTAGCCCTTATGCGTAAGTTTGCGTTTAAGTTCCGCGTTTTCTGCGCGTAAAGTATGCAGTTCGGTCACATCGCGCGACATAGAAAGTATCCATTCTACATCGCCCAGGTCGTTCTTGAGCGGCACTATGCTCACCTGCCACCATTTTGGCGTGCCTTTCATAGTTGGACAAAACCCTTCAAAATACCCATAGTTGCCTGCTTTGGCTTTAGCAAAGGCGGCTTGAGCTTTGGGGGCCATTTCGCCTGTCCAAAAACTGAGCCAGTCTTTGCCGAGCACATCTTTCGGATTATCAATTTCCATAATTTTATAGCCATTGTCGCTAAAAGACAGCAGCCGAGCGTCGGTGTCGAGCACCTTCACGCAGTCCGTCGTGGATTCTTCGAAGCAGCCTATCAAGTTATCGGCTGGTAACAATGTCTCACGGGTCATTTGCAATAGTATAAAGCGCCACCCCGTATTCTGCAATTCAAGATAAAAATGGTATAATTGTAAGGAGTTGTTTTCCAAAATGAAATAAAGGAGCCTCTTGCTTTGAACAGTTTGCAACCCCTTGATCTGCCCGTTCTTGACCTGCCTCGTCGTTTTGACGGCATTGACCCATTTGATGGTCGTTACAGCGACCCACTCATTGCCGCGCACTTGTCGGAAGGCACTCGTGTGCTGTACCAGGCGCACATTGAGGCAGCCCTGGCTCATGCCCTGGCAGCATACGGCATTTGTTCGGAGGCGGTTGCCAAAGAGATCGAGGCGGCTTCGCGCACTCTTACGCCTGCGGCGGCTGCCCAGGAAGAACTTATCACCAAGCATGACGTAAAAGCACTCGTAAACTGCCTAAAGGCCGGCTTGTCTGACGAGGCGAAGCCCTTTGTGCACTTTGGCGCCACCTCATACGACATTGTTTCGACAGCGCTCAGCTTGCAGTTGCAGCGGGCCACGCGCGAACTCATCATCCCCCGGCTTGAAGCTCTTCAAACTGTTTTAAGCGAATTGGCTGATCGCTACTCGAGCACTGTGCAAATTGGGCGTACGCATGGCCAACACGCGGTACCAATAACCTTTGGGTTTGCCCTTTCAAGTTTTGTGGCGCGTCTTGGTGATAGTATTGCCCACCTCGACACTCTGGCCGGTGAACTAAAGGGCAAATTTTCGGGTGCGGTTGGCGCCTACAACGGCATGAGCGTGTTTGTGGAGGACCCAAAAGCGTTTGAAAAAACAGTGCTAGGCTATGTTGGCCTACAGCCCGCCCCTGTTGCCACCCAAATTGTGCCCGCCGAGGGCTACATACGTTTGGTTGACGAGCTGGGGGTTGCCGCTGGAATTATGTCCAACCTGGCACACGATATGCGCAACCTGCAACGTACCGAAATTGGTGAAATTCGCGAGCGTTTTGAACCTGGTCAAACAGGCAGCAGCACCATGGCGCACAAGCGCAACCCATGGAACTTCGAAAATGTGATTGGCCTTTGGAAGCAAGTGAACGCCCAGACCATGAACGCCCATCTTAACATTTCGAGTGAGCACCAGCGTGACCTGACCGACTCGGCTTCGGCACGGTTTTATCCTCTCGCCTTTGCTGGCGTTGCCTCTATGGCGGCGCGCCTCACTGAAGTCATGAGCAAAATCGAAGTCGACGAAGAAGCCATGCAGCGCAATCTGCACATGACGCGGGGCGCCATTGCGGCCGAGCCACTGTATTTGCTGCTCGAAAAGTACGGTCACACCACCGCCCACGAAGTTGCCAAAGAACTGGCCCATAGTGCAATGGAACAAAACATGTCTCTGTACGAGGTAGCGTCCCAGGCGGAAAGCATTGCGAGCTACTGGTCAAAATTCACCGACTCCGAACGCGAGCTCATCCGCTCCCCCGAAACCACCTACACCGGCTTGGCTGCCCAAAAATAGGAAACTAAGGTGCTTTGCTGCTTGAGACCAAAACTTCTTTTGTGTCTTGCGAAATAAAATAAGTTGTAATAAGTAGAATCAAGGCGCCCACTGCTTGGGTGAGGGTGAGGCCTTGGTGTAGGAAAAGCCAGCCGATTAAGACGGCGCTGAGGGGCCAGGCAAGCTCAAGTATGGCGGCGCGGCTGGCAGCAACGCGCTGAAGACCGTAGTAGTAAATGAGTAGCGCCACTAGACCAGTCGAAAATGTAATAGCAAGCAAGTAAAAGAACTGTGTCTGGCTAAGGTGTGATACGCCGGCGGCCGCGCCCGAACCAATTACGAAAAAAAGCGATATCACCGCCGTAAGCCCGAACCGAGCAGCCGTAACGTGCAAGTACGAGGTGCCATTTAAAGCGTATTTCGAAAAGGCAGTACCAATGCCCCACGCGGCTGCGGCGCCAATTGCGTACAGGGCCGCATGCCACGTACCCTGCCCTGTTGCCAGGTTGACTCGCAAGTCTGGAAACGTTACCAAATATGCGCCAGCAAGCGCCACTAGTGCCAGGCCTAGAAAACGCTTTGTTAGCCTTTCGCGCAGCAGAAGTGCGGCGGTGGCAATGGCAAAAATGGGGTTAAGTTGCTGCAAAAGTACCACAACCGAAAACGGTATGTACTGTACGCGGCCCAGTGCCGTAGTGTAGAAAATGGTGCCGAGAGCGCCCGAAAGTAGCGCCACCAGTGCCATTGCGCCCCACTGCTTGCGCGTGAGTTCACGAAACTTTTCACGAGTTTTCACCAAAAATGGCAGTAGAAAAACCAAGCCGAGTGTGTGTTCCCAAAACACAATGACCGATGGCGGCAAACTGTACAAATGGCGGCGCAAGAGGCCATCAACACTCCATAATAGTGCTGCAATAACGACAGCCAACGCCCCCGCATGTGCGATTTTTTTCATTAGTATATTTCCTTTCTACTCCCCGAAGAGAGCAATCACCTTGCGGCGATTCCCGACTATACGGTCGGTTCACGATTTTCACGCGATCATCCCCACTTTACGCGAGGTCGACGACTTATGACCTTATGTGGTCAATCACGTCCGATTGGCGAATTGCACGCCACCCTGGTTACGTTTACCCTCCCATAGTACCATATACAAAATAGTTTACTGAACAACACTATGGTATAATAGTCAAATCATGGTTGAGCAGTTTACCCCCCCTTCTGTACAAGGTGTATTGCCTGTGCTTACGAATGAGTTTCGGTCGTTTTATGATCCTCAAAGAGAATACCCACGCAACCAAGGACAAAAGCTAATACAGTGGATGTGTGAGGGGAGAAGCAATGCCCCTGGTGAAGTACGCCGTAGCATTGGCGCAAGAGTCATTGCCCGAGAAATGGCGCATGTGCGGATGATTGCGTATGGTCGCCACGATAATGCGATTGGGCTGGGGCTTGAGAGTGACGAGCTAAATAATTTGGTTGACCTTTCATACTATGATGCTCACAAAACAGTTACGGTGCTTTCACGGTCGGTGGATTTACTGTACCGCGAAAACCCTCGCATTGCTGAACTAGCGGCTGCACAAGACCCCTCCAGGATAATTACATTAGGTGCAATGGGGAGTGCAGTTTCACACGCTGCGCAAAAACGAAGAAGTGGACGAGATTATGCTGAACACCCCTGGGAAAGTGTTATGATTGCCGAGGTTGCCGAGGCACGGGCGTTCCCAAACGGCGTCCCCGCCGAAGCTCGATTGACCAGTATGATTTTACGGTATTTAATTTATTCGCATGATGAGCTAGAAGACGATATGTCTAGTAATGCAAAAGAACGAAATCATTCATTTATAAAGGGCACAAAACTACATATGACCCCACTGGTGCATTATTTACTTCTTCAGGCCTGCGGCGCCCCAGAAGATGTTGCTGACTACACCAGCGATGGACTTGTTCGTTTAACGAAAACCGTTGGTCCTGGCGGACGGAGAGAGTGGCGAGACTACATACGGGAGCTTTCTTCGGCAGCACCTGTGGCACCTGTAGGGTACGAGGGTACGGTAACATCTGCCAAAAATACCGAAATGCACCACAATGCAGTAATCGACAAGGATCCTCCACCTAAGCGTAGAGGGCAATCAAGAGATGCCTATCGTGACGCTAAGCATACACAATATCGTCGAACTGGTGACTATCAATGGGCGGCAAAACAGCTTAGCAGCTATAGAGAAGATATGCGCGGCTACCCTGCTGAGTACGCGAAGCATATAAAAGGTGTGTCAAAATACGATGTTGCACAATATAAAAAGCAATCTAGATTGGTCCCCGCGCTTACCCCTGCGCTGCTCGTTACTGCGTACAACAGATCTCAAAATATTGCAGCGTAAGTTGTTGTACCAGTAGTTTGTTTTCGGGTAGACTATACATATGACATTTGGGGAACGGTTGAGGAGTGCAGTTAAAAAGACTAGTTCGCTGGTGTGTGTGGGGCTAGACACTGATGTTTCACGGTTGCCGGCTGGCCAGAATCAGATGAGTTTTAACCGTGCTATTGTTGACGCCACGCATGACCTGGTGTGTGCCTACAAACCCAACACGGCGTTTTACGAAGCACGCGGCGCCGAAGGTATTCAGGCGCTTAAAGACACCTGCGATTATATACGTCACGTTGCGCCCGAGGCGCTCATATTGCTCGATGCCAAACGTGCAGACATAGGCAACACCAATGCGGGGTATGTGCAGTTTGCCTACGACTACTTGCGCGCCGATGCCATTACCCTTCACCCTTACCTCGGCCGCGAGGCAATGGAACCGTTTCTGGCGCGTGAAGACAAAGGTGCAATCGTTCTCTGCCGCACTTCCAACAGTGGTGGCGGTGAATTTCAGGACCTTGTAGCAAGCAATAAAAAGTTATACGAAGTCATTGCAAACAGCGTGGCACGCGAGTGGAACACGAACAAAAATTGTCTGCTTGTGGTCGGCGCTACCTACCCCGAAGAAGCGGCCAGTATTCGCCAGATTGTGGGCGATGATGTTTGGTTCCTGGTGCCTGGCGTGGGTGCCCAGGGCGGTAGCGTAGAAGCTACCATGAATGTTGCACAGAATAGCCACGGCGACGGGCTTATCATTTCTAGCTCGCGCGACATTATATTTGCTTCTTCTGGTAGCGACTTTGCCGAAGCCGCTCAGTTTAAAGCTGAACACTTACGAAGTGAAATTAACACCTACAGAAAGGGCAAATGAAGTGAATTTGACGATTACTACGTATGACAAATGGCTCCAGCGTGACATCCAGAGCCTAAAAGAACGTATCATGGAAGACCCAATCCAGGTAATGGACGTGGATGGCCTGCACCACGAGTTTGTCTCAGGTATGCACGGGCAGAAACTAGATTTCGACAAAATCTTGACGGGTACGGATTTCTATATACAGTGGGTAAGTTTGTACGCACGAGCAATCAAACAGATATATGGTGATCTATACCCATCTGCAATTGTCGGCATTGCCAATGGTGCAAATCGACTTGCAAAAAGTATCGCCCCGCTTATTAGTGATGATATGATTGTACTGTCAACTGAAAAGGTAGATGCGAAAACCGTCAAGCTTACTGAAGACTCAGTCGAGATTTTGAAAAATCAGTCCGTTGAATTCGTTCTTATCGTGGAAGATGTTGGCACGACTGGAAGCACAACTGTGACTGCGGTGCATGACTTACATAATAAGGGTATCAGTAAAATAGAGGTGTTGAACGGTTGGGTTCGCACAGAATCGCTCGTAAGGTTGGATGAGATTGGTATACCCTATTATGCGCTGATTCACGATACTTTACCTGTGTTTAATCCAGATGATTGCGAGAAAGATGAAAAAGGGTTTTGTAAACGCGGCTTTGAATTTGTGCCGCATGCCAAGTAGGAATCGCTATGCTATATGACCCGAATAAAACATATGCAGAAAATGTGGCGGAGGGGCCGTTTAGCATTGATGCGAAAGATTACCGCGACCCAAACGCGCAGCCGCAGTATACGTTCCTGGGTTTTCCCATCAACTTTCCGTTTGGTATTGCGGCGGGATCGCTGCCAACTTCGCGCCATACGACGGCCGCGTTTCGGCTGGGTTACGATGTGGTGGTCTACAAAACACAGCGGGCGCATGAGTTCCCGTGCAACCCCTTCCCAAACGTTTTGCCCATTACTGTAGACGGCGACTTAACGCTCGAGAAACTTCAGCAACCACTCGTTACCTTACCCGACTATCCGACTGACCCGACTAAGCTAAACATTACTAACTCGTTTGGCGTACCCTCGCCCGAGCCGAGCGTTTGGGTGGCCGACTTGCCGGCGGCACTGGCTGGCGTAGGCAAAGGTCAGCTTTTAATCATGAGTGTAGTGGGAACAATTCGCGAGGGTTTTAGCCCCAGTGATTATTACGATGATTTTGCGGCCGCAGCACGTTTAGCAAAACAAGCGGGTGCTCAGGTGGTCGAAATTAACCTATCGTGCCCGAATGTGGCAAGCGAAGGAGTGATTTGCTATAACCGAGATGCTGTGCTCGAAATATGCAAGCGTACCAAGGCCGTGCTGGGCGAGACACCGCTGATTATTAAGGTTGGCTACTATGCGCCCGAACAGCAGGCGGTGCTTGAAGACATTGTGCAAAAAGTGAGTCCGTATGTGGCGGCCATTAGCGCCATTAACACACTGCAAGGTAGTATTGTAGATGAAAACGGCGAGCAGGCGCTACCTGGCGCTGGGCGGCTGCGAAGTGGCGTCTGTGGTGCGGGAATAAAATGGGCGGGACTGGATATGGTGCGGCGACTCGACGAGCTGCGCAAGCGCGAGGGCTATAGCTACGAGATTATTGGCGTGGGCGGCGTAATGGTGCCAGCAGACTTTGCCGAGTACCGCGCCGCCGGTGCAGACGTGGTCCAAGCCGTTACGGCTCCCATGTGGAACCACTTGCTTGCCCAGCAAATCAAAGCCTCTGAATAATGAAGTGAGACATGAGACATGAGACATGAAGAATGATGAATGATGAATGATGAATGATGAATGATGAATGGTGAATGGTGTATGCCTTTGTTGGACTTGACTCGGCATCGCTTGCGGCTCGCCACAGGCGGCTCTCATCCAGGTAATGTACTTTTGCCAAAAAAAAATGAGTGCCCCACGAACCTGTTTCGTGGTTGAGTAATGACATTAGCTCGACATAACCTCTTATCTGTAGCTTGGAATGGTTTGTCAAATGGCACCTGGAAATTGTGGAGCGGATAGCGCTGGAGCTGTGCAAGAAATATCCAGCGGCAGACCGAGAACTCGTGGAGGTGATGGTGTGGCTACATGACTATGGCAGGAGCTCATGGCTAATAACCGCGCCAAACATGAGAACGACTGGGACCGGAAAAACACGCTGCCGAAAGCGCGGGCGGCTTTTGCAGCACGGCACGACTTTCTGCTGGAGCAAATAGGCCATTTACCTGAAAAGTTTCTAACGTAGTGCTATCATAAGCAGTATGACAAAGCAAAAACCTGATTCTATAAAGAGATGGCAAAGACTAAAAAAATGGCCGATACTTGACTCGAAAAAAGGACTTGTTATATGCGCCCTCGTGTTATTTCTAACACCCATCATGGGCTATTATTTATATGAGCATGTAGCGGTGCAGTTTGAGCGGCGAAACTTCACTCGTACACAGCAGGACATAAAGAAACTAGCAACTATGATTAACGCCAGATATCCTTCACAGAAAAGCGGAGGCAATGCTTCATGTCATCGAGCCAGCGCAAAATTTAGAGCGGGGAGCATATTTTGTAATATAGAACAGACGCTTACGTATAGTATTAGCGATAGGCAGGCTGCAGTTAGCAATACTGACAAGATAACTGCTTTTATGCGCGAAAACACTCGCATGGAGAAAAATTTAGGCCTAGAGTCATATGACAGCACACTTATTGGTGCATGGTATCTTGAACCAAAAGATATGCAATGTGTCGTAACATTTGCTTACTATGATGATAAAGCATCGCTAGTGAGATTTCCGGGAGAGAGTCTAAAACAAAATAGTTTAATAGTTAGTCTATCGTGCGGCAATGATGCTAGGGAGTTCTATTTTCCAGAAGAAAACTAGGTTGTGTAATTGCCAAAAGAGTGTATAATCGCATCTGAAAAGATTGTGAGGATCTCGTGATTCGTAATGGTTTACGGGTGGGCATCATAATTATTTATCAGCTAACACCGTTCTAATGTGGCATGTACGCCACTTTCTCACCTGTTAGTGACACGTTAGTAAGCAAATCTCCGTACTTACCCTATGAAAAACATGGAATTTGCTCGTGTGCTTTATGCAAAAACAGGCTACTAAAAGTTTGCGTTTTAGCGGAGGCGTTGTAAGCGCTCGATGCGGGCGGCTGTGCTGGGGTGGGTTGAAAACAGGCTTGATAGACCTCGGGCGTTAAACATATTGGCAAACATAAGGTGCGCGGTGGCTTGTTCGTTAGGGCGAGGCTGAAGACTAGCCATGCGAGGCTTAAAGTCCTCTAGTTTTTGTAAGGCACTGGCAAGGTCATCGCCGCGGCCAATCAAATGCGCACCATGTTCATCGGCGCCAAACTCGCGGCTACGCGACACAGCCATTTGTATAAGCATAGCGGCAAAAGGTGCCAGTATAAGCATGGCCAGGCTACCCACCCAATTATTACCGTCTTCATCGTTGCCTCCGCCAAAAAGTGAGCCGCCCCAAAACGCCATTTCTGCGAGAATAGAGATAGCACCACCTACTGCGGCAGCGATGGTAGAAACAAGCATATCGTAGTTTTTGACATGGCCTATTTCGTGAGCAAGAACGGCTCGAAGTTCGCGCTCGCTCAAAATTTCGGTAATGCCTCGAGTGACCGCAACAACGGCATGTTTGGGGTTTCGGCCTGTTGCGAAGGCGTTTGGTATAGGAGTGTCTACAAAGTACAGTTTGGGCATGGGGAGGTTATCTTTTTGAGTTAGTTCTCGTACGGCTTTTTCGACATGAGGGTACTGCTGTACATCGAGTGGCACTGCCCGCTGCATTTTTAGCACCATGCTGCCGCTAAACCAGTACATGCCAAAGTTCATTAGCGTAGCCATAACAAGGGCAATAACTGCCCCACTTCTGCCGCCAAGCATGTAGCCAACAGCCAGGAAGAGGCCCGTTAGAGCGCCCAATAATAAAGTAGTTTTTGCAAATGATTTCATACGTGTAATTCCTGTCTTTCTGTAGCACTTAATTATACCGAAAAAACTTATCAAATTTTGTTGTCTAGCTCACAGTTTAGGGCGATTGAAGCACGAGCACCCGTCTTACCGAAATTATTTTAATATCCAACCCCAAACCCCTTACGCCTAGCAACTAAACTTCAACCCTACGCTTGACTTCGAGGGCGGCGGCAACGTACCATATACTGGTGAAAATCATTGGTGTGTTCGGACAGCAGCGTGGCGACGAAGGTAAGGGCCGAGTCGTTGATATGCTGGCAGAGTCTTGCGACCTCGTGGCTCGTTTTAATGGGGGTAGCAATGCAGGACACACCGTGGTACTGCCCGATGGCCGCGAACTGGCCCTCCATATTGTGCCTTCGGGCATCGCCCACGAGAATACGGTAAATATTATTGGTAATGGCACCATTGTTGACCCTGTGCGTTTTGCTGAAGAAGTTGCCGATATTGAAAAATTAGGCATAGTTGTGACGCCCGAAAAGCTGAAGGTTAGCTCTTCGGCTCACTTGGTGCTTCCCCACTATAAACAGCTTGAAGAAATTCGTGAACTTGGGCATGGAGCACAAGGTTCGACCAAAGCGGGTATTGCCGATACCTACGCCGCCAAAGCCATGCGAGCAGGTGTGCGGGTTGAACGCGTGCTCGGCAGCCACGAATCTTTGTTGCAACTTGTTCGTGAAGGGCTTGAGTCTGTAGAAACGCAACGAAAACAGCACAGTTTACCCCCTGTTGATATTGAAAATGAGGTTAAACTGTACGCCCAGGCAGTCGAAAAACTACAGCCATTCGTAACCGATACCTCGGTGTATGTTAACGAACGGTTGCAGCGTGGTGCTACGCTTCTGGCCGAAGGTGCCCAGGCGTTTCTGCTCGATATAGACCATGGTATGTACCCTTACGTAACGTCTTCTTCGACCACAGCGGGCGGGTTAGCCACTGGGCTTGGGATTGCCCCGACCACGCTTGAACGCTCCATTGGCATCGTGAAGGCGGTGCAGTCTCATGTGGGCGGCGGACCATTTGTAACAGAAATTTTCGACGAAACTTTATTAAAGATTTTGCACGGCGATATGTCTACAATCGATGCCGAAAAAGGCACTACGACAGGTCGGGTGCGCCGACTAGGTTACCTCGATATTGCGGGCATACGTCGCGCCAATATGGTGAACGGTACGACCGAACTGGCTATAACCAAACTCGACTGGGTACCTCGCTACGGTAAAAAAATTAAGGTATGTACAGGCTACGTGTACCGCGGCGAAACGCTTACCATGGCACCAGACTCTGCGTGGGCGCTCGAAAAGTGTGAGCCTATTTACGAAGAGCTTGCAGCCTGGGATGAAGATATTACAGAGGTGCGTTCATTCGCAGATTTGCCGCCCGCTGCCCAAGACTACGTGCACGCCATCGAAAAATGGACAGACCTACCCGTAAGCTACCTAGGCGTCGGCCCCCGCCGCGACCAAGTTATACAGCGGTAGTCTTCATGATTATTCCAGTCTTGCGTCTTTAACTTTTATATAGCAACACGTAAAACAAATTTTCTAGCACTCTTTTTCCTTATGGCACTATGGCTGTATGTGGAGCGTAATTGTCGGCTTGTAGGTCGGCCCAGTCGCGCAGGTCGTGTAAAATAAGCTGATGGCAGGTCAACAAAGCGCATTGTATGTTCAGACAGTAGGGTCGGTAGAGGCTTTTTTGCAAGCTCGTATCGAACAGCGCGTCCATGAGGCAAAAGTGGTTCATGCTCGGTATGAAAAGCTATGGAAACATATTCAAGATGCGGTTATGTTGGGTGGGAAGAGATTTCGGCCCTACCTCGTTATGGTGGGCTACGGCGGTTTTTCCGAACGCCTAGTTCCAATTGCGGCGGCGCAAGAGCTTATGCACGCGGCCATGCTAATACACGATGACATTATAGATGGAGATACGATGCGGCGTGGACACAAAAATATACAAGGAACATATACAGAACAATACGCCCCTGCTTTACCCATGGACCGGGCCGTGGGTTATGCTAAAAGTGCGGCCCTGCTTGGCGGAGATGCACTCGTGTCAGAAGCGTTTGCATGTATAGCGGCGGCAGAGTTCAATACTGTTACTAAAAACTTGCTTACACGGCGTATGCATCAGTCTGTTTTTGAAGTAATAGGCGGTGAGCTCATGGATATTGAGGCAGGTTTTATGAATGATGACACGTATGACCCGTTAACAATGTATCGTTACAAAACCGCTGGCTACAGTTTTATCGGACCTCTACTTTCGGGTGCGGTATGTGCGGGCTTGGCGGACAGCGAAATGAAGCTGTTAACAGAACTTGGCGAGCAGGCTGGCACGGCCTTTCAGCTACAAGATGATTTATTTGGGATATTTGGCGAAGCAACCGAGCATGGTAAAAGCGTGCTACTAGATCTACGTGAGGGCAAAAGAACATATGTAATCGCAGTTCACGCAAAGTTAGCCCACGCTAAACATCGCACGCGTATGGCGAAATCGTTCGGAAATATACATGCTTCCAACGAAGATCTGCGAGCGCTTAGGCACGACATAGAAGAATCGGGCGCTCGGGCTGAGACAGAACGAATGATAGAGCACTGTTATGAGCAGTGTTTGCAAAGTGTGAGTTTTTTGCGGGGCGATCTACAGCGCGCTGAACTCAGTACGTTTATACAAAGTCTTAAAAAGCGCACAAAATAGCACACGTTCAGCGCCGCAAACCTATCGCTCGATGTCGCCCGTGGCTTGCGGCATTCTAAACTAACATTAAAAATCTAAACAAAAACTAGTTCGACCCTATTTTAAACTCGGGCGCGGACGAGTGGCATGCTCATGCAGCGGGGCCCGCCACGGCCACGGCCGAGTTCGGCGCCTGGTATTTCTAGAACTTCTATGCCGTGTTCGCGCAAAACTTTGTTGGTTACGTGATTGCGGTCGTAGGTTACGACTACGCCAGGCGCAATCGCTAACGTGTTGCTACCATCGTTCCACTGTTCGCGGGCAGAAACAAGTGGGTCGCCGCCGCCGCACGGAATCAGTTCTATGGCGTTAAGGCCGAGGGCGCGCCGCAACGTGTCTGCAAGATCATCCGAACGAGTAATAGTAGGGTAGTTTCGGCTTGGTGACTTTTCGAGGATATAAACGTTCAACTGACCACCACCATTTAAAATATATGGGTGAATGGTAAACGTGTTTTGGCTAATCATGGTAAACACGGTGTCGAGGTGCATGAAGGCATGTGCTTTGGGTATTTCCAGCGCAATGACGGTTGTAAACTCGCTATTTTTAAACAAATTGTAAGCCAGTGTCTCGATGGCTTCGGGGCTGGTGCGTTCGCTTATGCCGATGGCGAGCGTCTGTTCGTTTAATACCAGTTCGTCACCGCCCTCGAGTGAAAAAGCATTGTCTCGGTCGTACCAAATAGGTATGGGAGCGCCGCGAAAACGAGGATGATATTCGATAACATAGCGCATGAATAACGACTCGCGGCGGCGAGCAGGCCAATGCATGCGGTTAATGGTAAGGCCATGCCCAATTGCAGCCGCGGGGTCACGGGCAAAGTATAGGTTTGGCATAGGGTCAAGGTAAAACGGGTATGGGTTTTTTACGAGCATATCGCGCAGTTCTTCGTAGTCACCTTTGGGTATGGTCAGTTCATCGCGCCGTATGCCCGCCATAGTTTTACGAACCATTTCTAGGGTGTCCATGCTGGAAAGATAGTCGATGAGTGCAGTCGTAACACGGCGATTGCCCTGCTTAGAGGCTACAACCATTTCGTTTATAAATTCTGATTCTACCCATGGGTCACTTAGAGCTTCGGTGACCAGCGTGTCTAGGTACAGCACCTCTACTTTGTGTTTGCGGAGTAGGTCTGCAAAAAAATCGTGTTCGGCTTGGGCAGCCTGTAAGTATGGGATGTCATCGAACAATAGTTCCGTAAGATATTCTGGCACAAGGTTGTCGAGCTCATTACCTGGCCGATGCAGCACTACGGTCTGGAGCTGCCCGATTTCGGAAAAAATTTGAATGGGGGCAGCTATGGTGGTTTTGGCACTCTTCATGGTGACTTCATTATATACTAACCTGTTCTCCAGATTTGTGTTCCTAAATTCTAGAACCAAACGCAACCTCCCTCAAGTCTAACGGCTGGTTAGGGTGTTGTACAAGCCAATCATAGACTTCTTGTGGCGTATGCCAATCTAGTCTTCTTCTGGGTTTGTTGTTTAGTTCCCAGGCTATGTCATCTAGGTCTTTTTGCGTGAGATTTCGTATGT
>JBATSO010000029.1:0-12049 GCA_049293335.1 Saccharimonadales bacterium (SeqCode) | reverse complement strand
GTAGCAAAACCGAACGGGGCGCCAAAGCTTTAGCTACTGTGCTGTCGCTCTGCACCACTACGTGGCGCAGCAGCTCCAGTAACCCTACGGGTTATTTCCAGCAGCTTGCGCTGCTTGGGTAGTGAGCAGTTACCATTTCGTTACCCCTTTTCTTGACTTGGGGGGCTAAAACAGATACAATACGTTGGATTTATCTATCAATCTTAGGAGTTATTGTATGTCACACGTGAAAGCTGGCGGTACCAGCAAAAATACTCGCGATAGCCAGGGCCAACGTCTTGGCGTTAAGCTGTTTGGCGGCCAGGCCGTTAAAACTGGTCAAGTTATTGTACGCCAAGTTGGCCAAACTAAGCGTGCTGGCAAAGGTACAACCATTAGCCGCAACTTTACCATCCACGCTGCCAAAGATGGCATTGTAAAAATGGCCAGCCGCAAAGTTCGCACTTTCTCCGGCCGCTCTGTTCGCCGCACCGAAGTAACTGTAGAATAAATATCATAAATATCCTCTTCAAGGGGGGTATTTATGATATAGATAGCGCTAGACTTTAAGCCTATTATGCCCCGATAGACGGAACATGCTTGCCTGATGCGATAGGGGGTAACGAGCCGATTGCCGTCGGATCCCAAACATAAGCATTGTGTGCTAGTGTATTATATACCGCTAGGTCTTGAGGATCATACTGCTGGCCTTGACTCAGGTATCCAAAATGTTCGCCCTGAAGTACAGAGGTTCCATTCAGTGATGGACCACTGGCCGCCCTGTGGTTACGTTCATCTATCCAACCATCCGTAACCCCTATGTCTCCCCCTTCGTTGAAGGTAACTGAGAAATGTTGCCTTGATGCTTCAGGGTCACCGTTCAAATCGGTCCTGCCGATATTTATGGTTCTCCAGGGCTGTACGACGCCATCCTGGCCTGGATTCAGGAGATCTTTTTGGGACACCTCTGCAATTACAACTCCCGTTGTGGGCTGGCCACCCCTCGCATTGATACCTAGACCAGTTCGTACCACTGAATAACTAAGCGTCCCACCCCCTTCTTTGCGTCGCTCGACAATTGCAATCATATTGCCACCAGCTTGTACTACACCTCGAAGCGAGCTGTAGGAACCATCTTTAGCACTTTTGATGCCAAGTATTTCCGAACCGGGCTTGAGTATCTCCCGACCATTCTTAATTAGTTCGGTACCGATATGAGCCTTTACCACAGGGAGTTCTCCTGCAGCCGCAACGGTTGCGCCAACTCTTTTCCCTAATAGCTTACCTAATAGTTTTCTTCGCTCACCGTCGCGTGGCGTAGGTGCTTGCTGGCCAGGGTTTGTCATGATGTTTTATCCTTGTTTGTACTTCTGTTTTTATCATTTGATAAATACATACTAGCATAAGCTTTATAGTTTGTCAACTGCATTAACTAGCTTTGATGTCTCTAGAGCCCCTTCGGCGCGCCGAGAAGAAATGAGGGCGAGTATCCATACAGCCAGGGCTAGTCCGGCAGGCGCAAACGGTAGACCTGGTTTTTTGTGCTCTGGTATCAAGCCCCCAAATTCACCCACTACATATCGTGCCGCATCCAACACTGAACCATGGTAAAAACTAGGTCTAGCACGCTCAAGCCAGTGCGCAGTAAACCCTGGCATTTCTTTTTCTAAGCTAAACAAGACTGTTTGTAGCTTTTCGTCCCGAGGTGACTGAGAAAGTTCAATTGGTTTTTCGCCCAACAGATGAGCCCCGGTCTCGGCCGCGTCTTCACTGGGGTTGTAGGCTGCATAGTTGGTAAGAAATATTGGCGTCCCCTTTCTGTTCACTTCAGCCGACTTATAGGCCTCACCCTTGTAACTCGACCCAACGTTTGTGACTTTTGCCGAAATTGCGTTCTTGTTGCTGTGTATATCTATTTGGTGAACGAGTTCGTGCCGAAAAATATCCTCACCATCTCCGATTACGAAACCAGATATTGAGTGAACGTCTTCGGTTGCTAAAATTATTACGTTTTTCTTTGCATCGTATAAGCCTACGGGATCAACGTTGCTATTTGAACCTTTGGAATTATCAATGCCCTTGGCGATGGCAATATTTATTTCTTGTTCTGAAACAAACTTTTTATCGAGTGAGTTCAACACTGTTAAGATATCTGCGGCGTATAGTTTGGCAGCCTCTAAATCTTCGTCTACCAGTGGCCGTATGACTTCATTTTTAGAAGAATATTTCGAGACCTCTGGCGCTGAAATGGTAGTTAATTTCACTTTACCTCCCTGAGAAACAGCAGCAAAAGCGCTGCTAAGTTCCGAAAATGAATTTGCAGACTTGACATTACGTATAGCCTCTTCGGTTATCCAGTTTGCCGTATAGCCTAGGTCTTCAGACTGCTTAGTAAGCGCCAGAACGTTTCCGCGTGCATACGCCTCAAAGGCTGCTTTAGAGCGAGCGACCACTGCGGCATCATGGCTAGATTCGGCTATTTCCGCCACACCCTGCCCTGTGGGGTGAACAAATGTGTTTGCTGAGGTTACGCGTTCGCCTGGATTGTCTACTGGGCTCGGTGAAGCAAGGCCACCGAACACCGCTGCCGCCACTAACGCACCTGCTTTTTGCCGTAGTTTTCTGCGAGCTATTGCGGCAGCGCTCTTGGCGTCTTCGGGCGAAAGAGCTTTAGACCTTTTAGATTCTTCTGCTGTAGGCGCCGTAACGAGAATAGTTTCAACATCTTGCGCAGGTGTAAAAATAATTTCAGAAACTGCATGTTCTTTCGTTTTTCGAACCTCAACCGTTGGCTGCAAATTACCATGTGGCAAAAGACAGTGCCCTGGCCTATACCATTGCGATTCCGTCCCGTTCACATAATTCGCCCCGTGTACGGCCGCAGTATGATTCTCGAGAACATACCTTTCAACCCCTGGCGCAGCGAGTCGCCCGCCTAATGTTTCTTTTTTTGAGTCTAGTGCGTAGGCTTCAATAAGTACGCTTCCCTCCTTATCTTTCGAAAAGGCCAGGCCCACCACGTCACCTTCCAGCCGCGGAAGCCCCATATGCTCTAGGTCTATGCGAGAGCCAATATCATACACTTGCGAATCTTTGTTCCGCGTACCAGCTATAACCACTCCAACCCTGCCCTCGCCTTCCGAAAGCATATTCGCCCTGGCGCCTTGCGGTAAACTTACTAACAAATGACGGCCCATACCGTCTAAATAATTTGCGTGCTGCGCGTCATATCTCGAAAGCCGCTCGAGTGGGCCGTTAGGTACGCGTGCTGACGGCGAGAATTGTTGAAACGCTAAGCCCCTAAGCAGTGCAGTTGGGTCAACGTGCGGTGAGTTTGTTTCGTACATGTTAGTTTGCTTTCCTTACTAAGGATATAACCATGTGTAGTTTGCGTAGTCAATGATGTAAATAAAAAATACCGAGTGAGCGGCTCTGTATGTGTAAGTTTTTGCAGCTATATTTGATTCACTTAGTTTATTGTGGAGGGCGTGCACTGTCGGCTACCTGTTGAACCGCCATGCTTTCGCGCGAACCTGCCCCGCCAGGCGTTCCTGGTGGATACACTCCATCGGCAGTAAGCGCACATTGCCCAACGACTTCGCGTACATTGCCCATGGGGCCAGTTACTGCTTCGCCTGGCTCAAGGATACGTGACCCTTGGGGGCCAGTGCTAGGATAAGTATTTTGAGTTTTTGAAGCCATCTTTAAATAATAGCATAAGAGCAATGATAAGTCAAATTGCCGTGCTACTTAACCTGTTACTTAGACACCGAGGTGGTATTTTATGCGGTCTACAACGTCGCTCATAACAACTTGGCTTTTTACCATATAGTCATCGACACCTAGGCCTTGGGCGCGTTGTTTATCGCTTTCCTGGCTAAGCGCAGTGAGCATAACAATCTTAAGATTGGCAGTTTCTGGTGTGTTGCGCAAAATATCGAGCACGTCAAATCCACTAACTTTTGGCATCATGGCGTCGAGCACGACCAGGTTGGGCTTGTATTCGCGGGCAGCCGCCAGGGCTTCCTCGCCGTTCGACACACGGCGCACGTCGAACCCTTCGGCCTGAAGGCGCATTAGGTACGTGTTGGCGAGGGCGTCGTCGTCCTCAACGAGTAGAATCTTTTTTGAGTGAAGGTTTGTTGTATCATCCATACTGCTCATGGTACTCAGATATGAGGTAAGAGTCAAGACCGACCGATGATATGGCTGGAGGCGAATGTAAGCCTAGCCCGAAAGACGAAAGAAATCCTAAACTAAATTCAGAATGACAAAATGAGTCTATTTCTTGAGGGCAGCGATGAAGCCGGCAAACATTGGGTGCGCGCGGTTTGGGCGCGATTTGAACTCTGGGTGATACTGACTCGCCATCAAAAACGGATGATCAACGCCCTCAATAACCTCTACTAGGCCGTTATCTGGGTTCATGCCGCTGGCCGTAATACCCCATGACTTATATTGGTCAACATACTTGCCTGTTGCCTCAAAACGGTGCCGATGCCGTTCCTGAATATCTTGCGTGCCGTACAATTTGGCCGCTAAGCTGCCCGCCTCAAAATGACAGGCGTAGTTGCCCAGGCGCATTGTACCACCAGTGTTTTCCTTGCCTTCTTGACCGTCCATGGTTGCAATAACTGGTTCTGGAGTATCTGGGTTGACCTCTGTTGTGTTGGCTTCTGTTAAGCCACTCAAACGGGCGGCAGCGATTACCATCATGTGCAGGCCATAGCAAAGCCCTAAATAAGGCATTTTCTGCGTCAGGGCATACTGGGCTGCTTTAATCTTGCCCTCTACCCCGCGCGTACCAAAACCACCCGGCACCACAATGCCATCGACCGTTTTAAGCTGTTTTGCCAGCTCATCCTCACTGGCCGTTTCGAGCTTTTGGGCGTCGATCCACTGAATATCTACGCCGACCTTGTTTTCCCAGGCAGCCGCGCGTAGTGCTTCAAAAACCGACATGTACGTGTCGCTATTATCAAGATACTTTGCGACCACGCCTACTTTCACGACTTTTTCTGGTGTAGCCAGTGCTTGCGTGACAACTGCGCGCCAATCTTGCAGGTCTGGTTTGGCAACCATAAAGCCCAGCTTGTTGCAAATAACATCGGCAATGCCCGTGTCTTCAAGCGTCAGCGGCACTTCGTAAATGCTTTTGGCGTTGGGTAGTAATGCAATTGCCTGTGGCTCGACACCGCAAAATAGGCTCAGCTTTTCTTTAACGCTATCGGGTGCTGATTCTTCACTTCGGCAAACCAAAATGTCGGGTGCAATGCCAAGGCCGCGCAAGTCGCGCACCGAGTTTTGAGCAGGTTTGGTTTTGAACTCGTTGCTGGCGCCAAGATACGGCATGTACACCACGTGTACAAATAGGCAGTTATCACGCCCCACGCGCATGCCGAGTTCGCGGATTGCCTCTACAAACGACAGGCTTTCGTAGTCGCCAACCGTGCCGCCAATTTCTACAATATGCACGTCTGTGTCTTCACTAGCCAGCACAATGTGCTCCTGAATGGCACGAGTTACATGAGGAATAATTTGCACGGTGTTGCCGCCAAATTTTCCTGTACGCTCTGCCTCAATCACACCTAGTAAAACTCGGCCGCTCATAAGTGAACTCTCTCGAGTAAGTTCTTGGTCGATAAACCGTTCGTAATGCCCAAGGTCAAGGTCGGTTTCGGCACCGTCTTTCGTAACAAAACACTCGCCGTGTTCTCGGGGGTTTAGCATGCCAGCATCGACATTTAAGTAAGGGTCGCATTTTTGCAAGTTTACCTTGAGGCCACGAGCCTTTAAAAGGTTGCCGATAGAAGCGGCCGTAATGCCTTTACCGAGTCCCGATAAAACACCACCTGTTACAAACACAAACTTCGTTTGCTTCTCTGACACGCAACTAATCCCCTCTTTTATCCTATCAATACTACCGCTTTCGCTGGTTCTGCGCAAGTCACTACATAAATCAATTGGCTCATTACTATTGCTGCACTATTATTTCTGCAAAAAATCAGTCGCCGCTTTAAGCTGTGTGTCGTTACTGGCCTTGCTGTCTTCGACACTCAACACAACTTCTTGGTCGGGTGTAATACCCTTTTTGTCTATATTTGTTCCTTTGGGCGAATACCATTTGCCGACTGTAACCTTCAGTGAACTGCCATCACTAAATGGTAGTAGCTGCTGTACCACACCCTTACCATAGCTTTTTTCACCGACTAGACGGGCTCCAACCTGGTCACGAAGCGCAAGTGCTGTAATTTCCGAGGCCGAGGCCGAGCCTGCGTTTAGAAGCACCACTGTTTTCATGCCTGCCAGCAGTGGGTTTCCAGTGGCCTTACTAACATCAACTAGTGTGTTACCATGCTTTTGCTGCACGACTACTTGGCCTCGCTGCAACCATAAGCTACATAGCCCGACTGCCGACGTAACTTCACCACCAGGGTTATCGCGCAGGTCGAGCACTACTTGTTTTACGCCCGCGTCTCGAAAACTTTGCGCTGCTTTAGCTGCAAGCTCATCGGTGTCGTCACTAAACTGACTGACACGCAAATAACCAATGGTACCCTCCAGAATTTTAGAGGTGGCAGTTGGTACATGAATCTCGTCCCGGGTAATTGTAAAGTTTAGTTGTTCTTTGGCGTCACGCACCACTGTTAGTTCAACTTTTGTGCCTTTTTTGCCCCGAATCTTCAGCACTGCTTGGCTGGCTGTCATGCCGCTGGTCGTTTTGCCATCTATGCCTATAATAATGTCCTTTGCTCGTATGCCAGCCGCCTCGGCGGGCGAACCCGTTATGGGCGCAACCACCACTACACTGCCTTCTTGAGTAAGCTCTAGCTGAGCGCCAATGCCAATAATTGTACCTTGCAAGTCATTATTGAACTCTTTGGCCTCATCGGCTGTAAAAAATTCGGTGTATGGGTCTTTGGTACTTAGGGCCACCCCATGTTTCATGCCATCTATCACCTGCTGTTCGTCAATTGTGCCATCGTAATTGTCTTTCAGCGCCTCATACACCTCTGTCACTTGACTATAATCGAGCCGAGCAGGTAAGTTCGTTGACTGAGGATATTTTGAGCTCGAAAGCTTAATTTTTCCCTGCCCCACCGCTTGGCCGCCAAAGAACAAAAGCGCCCCCAGGCCTACCATTGCAAGGTTTCGAATAGTAATAATAGAAAATATTTTTTGAATAAGTGATTTATGCATATGGTTTCTAGTATACAGTACCTCCGCTGCATTTTCTCTTAGAATATTCTGTCTTCAAAAGGTACAATACTATGTATATGAGTGCCAAAATTCTAGTGAGTGAGTGTAGTGAAGCTGAATATGCACGGTGCTTGCAAGACTTAAAACCAAATCACCATGACCCTATCAGCTTTCTGCAAGCACCCCTGTATGGCAGGTTGCAGCAACAAGATGGCAAACAAGTTCTCTATTTTTCTGCGCTGATTGGTGAAACTGTCTTAGCCTGCGGTATTGCTATTCGCTACACCGCACCTGGTGGCCTTAACTTTTTATATTGCCCATATGGACCAGTTGTTTCGGTGTGGTCTAAAGAGCTATTACAAGCCCTAAAAGTATTTTTTAAGTCGGTGGCCGTACAACAAAAGTGTGCATTTGTACGACTAGACAGTTCTGAACTAAGCACCGCACTGGGAAACACCCCATTATCTAACGCTCTGGCACGGACGGCAAGCTTGCAACCGCGGGCCGAATGGCTCCTCGACATAACACCACCTGAAGCAACCATTTGGGAAGGATTCCATAAACATGTTCGCTACAATGTTCGCCTGGCCGAGCGCGCGGCGGCCGAAACCAAAGTATTTGCACCAAGCCAGGCACCGCTCGATGACTTCTTTGCCCTTATGCAGACAACCGCTAGTCGAGATGGTTTTAGCATTTTCAACCGCGAATATTATGCAGCCTATTTCAAAACGCTTGGGTCCCAAGAAGGCTTCGTTGTTATAACTTACATCAAAAATCAACCTGTTGCCGCAGCCCTTTTTGTGGTTTATGACAGGCAGGTACACTATGTCTTTGCAGGCTCAAGTAATGAACATCGAAAAATCGCCCCTGCCATCAGCGTTATTTGGGCGGCTATAAAAGAAGCCCAAAAACGCGGTTGCACGCTATTTAATTTTGGCGGTATAAGCGACGATGTGAAAGGCCATAGCTTAGCGGGCGTCACAAGTTTTAAGAAACGTTTTGGCGGTTACGCTGTAGCGCACCCAAACCCAATCGACCTGGTGTATAAACCGCTCCACTACACTGCCTTCCGGCTCTATAAATCTTTCCGCTAGTTAAAATAGATGTACGTCAGGTTGGCAGCCATAGCAGCGCTTACACGCATTTCGCTATAGCGGCCATTAAAGTCGTAGTTATACTGGCTAATCCATATAGAACCATCGCTATTGACTGCCTCAACCCACATAACGTGACCGTAGTAGCCTACGTTCCAAACAGCCACCGAACCAACCTTAGGAGTTGAGCCTGTAGGTATACCAGCCCGCGCAGCATTGCCTGGCCACTGGTTAGCATTGCCAATACCACCCCAATACGGCATATAGCCGTAGGTTTGTTGCACCTTCCAGGCCGTGTAGCTGACGCATTCGCGGTTGTACATACCCCATGGGTCTACCAAGCTATCTTGCGGTGCATTATCTAGGTATGCCGGGTAGCCGCCGTGGCTCGCATCACCCGCTACCACGCCACCGCCACTACCTGTACTAGCAGCGAGTTTACGGTTTGCGGCTGCCTGAGCAGCTTTGAGTTCGGCGACCTTACTGTTATTGGCAGCAATCTGAGCATTGTACTCTGCCTGTTGTTGTTCGTTCATATTAAGCAGCTCCCACTGCTTGGCGCGGTCACCGTTCAGTTGGCTCTGCTGAATTTGCATGTCTCGAATAAGCTGCTCAACCTTAGCCTTTTGAACTTGCAGCTCTTTTTCTAAGTCGGCAATTTTTTTAAGAGTTTCTTGCAGCTTATTTTGAACGCGTGTGCGGTACTCTTGCTTGTCAACAAAGTCACTAAGGTCATTGCTGCTGGCTAGCATTTCAAACGAACTTGGGGTGCCATCGACATACATTGCCTTTACATCACTTGCGAGCACGGCTCGTTGCCTGTCTATTTCGGCTTGCGCGGCAGCGATTTGTGCCTGTAAGTCGGCCTGTAAGCTCATATTGGCAGCAATAGAAGCCTGAAGCCCATCAATCTGAGCCTGAAGCTTATTAATTGCATCGGCATAGCTGGCTGCCTCTGCCTGAAGGTTATTTACCGTTGCTTGATTGGTCGAGTTCTGGGCTTGTAATGAGTTGATTTGATCTTGAAACTGGTCGGCAAACGCAATCTGACGCCACGTAGGCAAAAACGTTCCTGCCACTAAAATAAACCCACTAGCAACCAGCAAACCAACGCTTAGAGGTGGCGAAAAATGGCGAACAACTGTTTGAGAGACATTTTTTTTCATATTTTTATGTTTTCTTACGAACACGCTTATGATATCACGTATATGCAAATTGTTTCAACCCTCCCGCCCAATCCGAGCAAAATTCACCCGAGGTCAAAAGCAGACTCTAAGAAATATCGCGAGACACGGTATTTCAATGTGCCACAACACTCGGTGATTTTTAAATTTATAAAGTTATTTTGGTGCTTTGAATTTGAGATACCGCCTGGTGGCAATTACAGAAGAAGCGGCACCTATTAGTATACCAAGCGTAAGTTGCATAAGCAAAAGCTTCCAGTAATACGCCTGGAAAAACTGCTGGCTGTAACTAATATCGAGCAGCCCAAAGCTAGTCGCCTGCAACGAGCTCGAAGCCGTAATAAACAGTGCATTTATAATCAGCATCGACACAACTGCCGAAATAACGCCGTATATAATAGTTTCGACCACAAAAGGTGCCCGAATAAAACTAGTGCTCGCACCTAGCAAGCGCATAATTTGTAGCTCGTCTCGCCTGTTAAATATGGCCATTTGAATGGTGTTAAATATAATAAGTACCGAAATTAGGGCAAACACCGCAACCGCAACAATGCCCGCTCGGCGCAAAATGTTGGTGGCATGAGTAATTTTATCGATGGTAGTGCGGCGGTCACCGTTGTCTGAAACAGGGTCAGACTGTAGCTTTTGCCACTCTGGCTCGGTAACATACTGTCGAATCTGGTCTATTTTGTTCAAGTCACGTGGCTTAATTTTGATAGTCGCTGGCAGAGGGTTGTTGGTTTCGTTGACTGCACTGAGCAACTGGGTGTTACGGGCATTTTGCTGAATAAAAGCTCTGAGCGCCGCATTTTTATCAAGATACTGCACGCTCTCAACATTCGAAAGAGCTTCAATGTTAGACACAAACTCTTTGGCCTGCGCGGGTGAAACACTGTCTTTTAAATACACCGAAATATCAATTTTGCTGGTTATTTGCTGTACCGTGTTCGAAAATGTTGCATTAACGATAATAGAAAATAAAATAATTGTAAGCGTAATAATCATAATTGCCATAGCGGCAATTGCAAGCCAAGCGTTGCGTACAAAATACAGTACGCCCGTACGCACAATTCGGTTAAAAGTAGTCGCGCGGCGGCCCATTTAGCGCCGCGCTCCCGGTCGTATAACTGGTTTTGGAGTAGCACGACTCGCAGGCTGAAGTTGTGGCTTAACGGCCGTTTTTTCAGTGTATTCGGCATTGGCGCGGTCGCTCACAATTTCTCCATTTTTAATGGTAATGACGCGGCGCTTCAGTTTATTTACAATCTCTTGGTTGTGGGTGGTCAGTAGTACCGTTGTGCCGTAGCGGTTGATTTTTTCGAGCACGTTTATAACATCCCACGCGTGCTTTGGGTCGAGGTTGCCCGTTGGCTCGTCGGCAATCAATATTTTTGGCTGACGCACAATTGCCCGAGCGATCGCCACCCGTTGGCGCTCACCACCACTCAGTTCAATTGGCATGCGCTTGGCTTTGTCTTTCAGATTCACAATGTCGAGCACGCGCGGCACGGTGTTATTAATCTCTTTGGTGCTGACACCCACAATTTCGAGCGCAAATGCCACATTTTCAAAAACGGTGCGGTTTGGCAGTAGCTTAAAGTCTTGGAAAACGGTGCCAATTTTGCGGCGCAAGAGCGGAATATTCTTGTCGGGCAGTTTGTCGTAATCTATACCGCCCACGATGATCTTGCCGCTGGTAGGTCGTTCTTCGCGGGTTAGCAGCTTGAGGAGCGTTGACTTGCCAGCGCCACTCTGCCCCACCACAATCACAAATTCTTTTGGTTCGACGTGCAGAGACACCCTGTCGAGCGCAGTGCCAACATTTTTGTTATACGTCTTGGTAACCCGATCCAACAAAATCATTAGCAGTATTATAGCACGATTACTTCGAGCTCAGAGTAGCCAACAAGCACAGAAAAATCTTTGTCGAGAGTAAGCAGCGGCTCCCCTATTTCAAGCGCCGTTGCCGCAATCCAAAGGTCATTATCTGAGAGGACACGACCTTTCTGTCGACAGAACATTGCCAACTGTGCAAAAAGCCCCGCCGTACTAACTATCGGGCATGCAATCTCTGCACGCGTCGCTGTCATAAACTTCGACCAGTCGTTCATATTTTCTTCTAGACGACTCCCTCCTAGAAAACCCTTTTGTATTTCGGCCGCTACTGCTAAGGGAACGACGATTTGATCACAGGCCAAGATGCGGGCACGAGGTTCCTGCGCTCCATTCATAAAAGCGCTATATATGTTTGTGTCTATCACCATCATAAGTTCCAGGCTCGTCGCTGCAAATCTTTTTGAGCTTTTTCGTCCTCGTCGAGTATGCGTGCCGCCTCGGGGTCAAATCCTTTACCAAAAAGCTCGTCAAGCAAAGCTTTTTTACGCGGATCGTCGCCGATGCGTCCGTTTTGAGCGGCGATTTCCAGCTCAGAGATTATCACTTGATTGATACTTTTCCCTGTCGTCTTGGCGCGACGCCGCAGATACTTGCTTACTGGCAACGGCACGTTACGCACGGTAAACTGGGTAGTAGAAGGATTAGTATTCGTATTCATGCCTGCATTATATCACACGTGCCTGCATGCAGTAAATC
>JBATSO010000028.1:0-16572 GCA_049293335.1 Saccharimonadales bacterium (SeqCode) | reverse complement strand
GATGGCTTGTGTAACACCTTTGCCCCCGTAGGCAGCAGCGTTATCACGTAGTTCGATGGCTTCGCCAGAGCCGGTGCTCGCGCCACTTGGCACGGCGGCTCGCCCTATAGCGCCACCCTCCAGCGTGACATCGGTCTCCACGGTAGGGTTGCCCCGGGAGTCTATGATTTGACGAGCGATGATAGTTTTGATGTTTAATTCATTCATACTTTTATTCTACACCTCATTGATATCTGATGTATAATATTTTGTGTCACCAAGATAAGTATCGGACAAGAGTATACGGGGCTCAGCCCGAGAATGGCACAAAACTTCGATAGTACCTCAAATTTTACACTCATGCGGATGTGGCGCTGCGTGAAACGCAAGTTTATCGTAGACGCGAAGCGCGTCAAAGTCCGTAACGACACTAAACTACAAAAACTCTTAACAATTTATCTATATGCGGATGTGGCGGAATTGGTAGACGCGCTAGCTTCAGGTGCTAGTGTACGCAAGTACGTGGAGGTTCAAGTCCTCTCATCCGCACCATTTCAGAGTAAAAATCCAAATCTTCGCCTACATGGGTGATTTTTTGGTTCAGATTTTGCAATTTCTGCCACAGGCAAAACTCACTTTCCGCCCCCTTTCGGAAAGTGGGTTTTGGGACTAAGCCATTTGGGGTTTGGGTGAGGGTTTTGTCCGACAAAAATAGGTTCGAGCTAAAGATTTCCGACAATACGGATTTTTGCCCATCAAAATCATCAGTTTCTCGCAAATAACAGATAGATTTTGCTGTTTCTAGCCAATTTTGCATAGGTTCTATCCATACATTTTGGTTGGTCGTGAGATTAGCTAAACTTTCCTCTAAACTTTTCTTTCCGCTCAAAATCTCCGATTTTTTAGCGAGGAAAGTTTGACGGTCGATATCTTGGTCGAGATAACTATCTAGCAAAATCTTTTGTTTAGCATTTAGGCGAGCGATTTGCGAACGCAAATCATCTAGTAAAGATAAATTGCTAGAACTTTCGGTTTGCTCATCTTGTTTCATTTTATCGGTTAAAAAATCATACGCTTCATCAGACATCGCATAATCGTCCAGAGTAGCCGAAAGTTGCGGTAACAGATCTTTTTCTCGTATAGGTGGATTGTCGCATTTAACGGCTCGTTTCTTACGAGAACAGCGATAGTAGGTCCAACTGTGCATATTGCCGTTTTTCTGAGTCTTAGTCTTCGTTTCGGCTGTTATGCTCATGCCGCAAGACGCGCACTTTAACAGCCCGAGAAACGGCGTTGGTGGCTTAATTTGCTTTTGGGTATGCCCACGAGTGTCAATAACTTGCTGGACCTTATCATAAAGGGTTTTTGAGATAATTGGCGCGTGTCTGCCCTCGTGTAATTCGCCTTTATACAGAAAATGCCCATAGTAAAACGGGTTTTGTAAGATAGATTTTATTTTATCGTCCTTAAAAGTTTTTCCACCTTTGGTTATCGCTCCATTTTCTTGTAAGAAATAGGCGAGTTGCTCCATTGTTTGATCGCCACGAGCGTAGCGAGAAAACAACTCTTTTACAAGTGGTGCGTACCGCTTATCTGCAACAATCGTTTTTGTGCGGGAATCGTTTAAGTAGCCAAATGGTGCTTGGCTGGGAAAATCGCCATTTCTTACTCTTGCTCGCAAGCCTCGCTTAGTATTTTCGGAGAGATTATCTACATAGTATTTGCTCTGACCAAACATAATTGAGAGCATAAACTTGCCCTGCGATGTATTCTCAAACTGAAAGACTGGAAATCGCAGAAAGTTTAGAGGTGTTTGATCGAGTAAATAGATAATTTGTCCGCCGTCTATGGAGTTGCGAGCAAGCCTGTCGGGGTGCCACGCTAAAATACCGTTGGCTTCGCCATTTTGTATGCGAGCCAGCATAGAATTAAAGATTGGTCGTCCTGGACTTCTGGCTGTGCGTTTTTCTATAAGTTCGTCAACGACTCTTAAATTGTTCTCTCTCGCATACTTGCGGAGTTCCGCGAGTTGGGCGTCAATGCTCAATACCTGTTTGTCCTCAGTATCTGTGCTTTTACGAGCATACAAGATATATTTTTCCATTTTCCCCTCCTTCAACTCAAAAAGCCGTTTCACTGCAACACAAGATAAAGCGAACTTTACTTGTTGTGAAACGGCAATTTGAGCGTTCAAATAGAAAAATCCGCTTTATTATCTTGTGTTGCTCCTTCATTATACAAAACCCTCACCCAAACCCCAAATGGCGCAAGCCCAAAAACCACTTTCCGAAAGGGGGCGGAAAGTGGTTTTTGCCTGTGGCGGGAACTAAGAAATCTGAACCAAAAAATCGCCCATGCGGGCGAAGATTTGGATTTTTACTCTGAAATGGTGAGATTTTACGCCCACGCTAGAACCCATTTTATGACGAAATGAGAGAAAAGCGAAGCTTGCTTCGTATTTTCCGAGTGAGGAACTAAAATCTTTAGAAGATTTTAGCACCAAATGCCAGAAATAGGGTTTTCGGCGGGTCTCCCCCGACCCGACCCGCCGAACGCTTGTCAGCGTAGAAATGGTATAATTTGTAACAATGGCGCGAAAAAGCAAATTGGGAACAATAATCATTAGCGATGACGCTAATGTATGGCCACACGAAATAAAGTCCGCGAAAGCCCTTATAAAGTTCGGACATAATGTTGAGTTTATCCCCGAAAGCAAGCGACAGGGCGAAAAACGCGCAGACTGCTATCTGGACAACGTGCTTTGGGAAATGAAAGCACCAAGAGGTGCGACACTTGATGTCGTAGAGCGTAATCTACGCCGTGCAGCCAAAAAGTCCAGAAATGTCATTTTTGACTCCCGCAGAATAAAGCAGATACCAGATACGGCGATTGAGCGAGAGTTGGGAAACAAATTAAAAGTTATCTCTAAAATTGACAAAATCACGTTTATCAACCGCCACGCCAAAATTATTGACATAGAATAGCGGTTTTGTGCTATAATAGATCTATCGAAGTTCTCGAACGGTACGGAAGTACCTACCTCGGGGGCTTCTTTTATTATGGCTTTTCGGCAATAATTATCTTGACCTGTATTTTATCTCTTAATCGCCAAAAATCTACCGCTGATATCGCATTAATAAATCGTTTTTCTTTGCCGAAAAGGCGAATTATTTTAACGGGCAACCAAGCAGAAACCATAAACCAAAACAACATCGGCTGAATATTATTCATATAATCTGCAGAGGACACGACCTTAAAGCCGACTTTCCCCAGCAACTTTTCGTGGACACCGTGCTCAAACATATCGAACGCTGGCATTGCAGCAAGTTTGTTCACGAACTTAAATGCTTCCTTTTCTTTGGTGCTCATCGTGTTGTATGGGTCGTGCGAGTATTCAAGCTGGACAAGCCTACCTTTTGGTTTCAATATGCGATAAAACTCACGAAGCACCTTTTCTGGATCGCTGGCGTGAACAAATGTTTCGGTTGTATAAACACCATTAAACGATTTGTCGGGAAAATCTATCTCGTGATAGTCCATTTCAAGATAATTCAGTGACAAATCTTTATTTGTTGGTTTGATTGCCTCACTTTTGGCTTTTTCCAAATTAAAATCTAGGATGTCTATACCTGTGATATTGTAGCCGTACCAACGGGCTAGGTTGCGAGAAACAACACCTATACCACAGCCAGCGTCCAGAACTTTGTCACCAGACCGTAGGTTTAGGGCATCTCCAATTTTTCTCTCCATTTTTCTGAGTGCTCTCTGGAAACCGAAAGGCGAATCGCCTTTTTCGTAAAAGCCGAAGTGTTTTGTCCCACGCAAAAACAGCATATAGCCAATACGCGATTCTCTGGTGTGATAATAGGCTTTTACGCTTTTTATATTGCTCATATCTTACAAATTATACCATTTTTACGCTGACAGGCGTTCGGCGGGTCGCCCCCGACTAGGGCCCGCCGAACTGCTACGCAGAGTTTCAGGGGGGAAATTGCAAAGAGTTGTATTTCATTATGTGAAATACTTTGATATAATTCGGCAATATGAGAGAGACAGACAGCCTGTTCGCAAGGCGGCAGGAGGCTTTGGTTCAAAGATTTGGCGAGCTTGAGCGTTTACAGCAGCTCAACCCGCTTGTTGACCAAGTGGTAGCTCGAGTAGTTGAAGCGGACACGCACGTATCAACGCCCGGACTCGGCCATATTAAAACTGCACTACGGCGAGTTGCTGGCGATATCCCGACAGGGAAAGCTTTTGCAAGTGCTTTCTACGATACGAGTGACTCCGTTGTAAGTGATTTTAGCAACCCAGAAGATTTAGAAACGTCAACTCTACGACAGCCAGTACGATCAAGGGTTTTCGTAATCGCAGACAATGAGAGCGAAGGGGGTAAAGTCGGCAAGAAAATAGAAGAGTGGCTTGACGGAAAAAAAGAAGCGAAATCAAAAGTCATAATACACACCATGACTTCGGGGGGTGCAATTTCATTTGACATACACAGCATCACTTTTGCGGCAGTAAAAGTTGAGGGTGGCGGCACATATTGTTATGAAATTGTTCCCAATGATAATAAGGGCAAAATCATTGCTACAGAGGCGATGCAGAATGAGTTTGGTGATATAAGGGAAAAATTTGGCTACATCGATAACTGCTCTGTAAAAGCTGTTGAATTATCGCCAATTGACAGAAAGTTCGTTGAAGATGAGCTCAAGCGAATAACAGAGGTTTTGCCAAAGCCTGTTCAGCCAGAAAAAATAGGTAAAGTTGATAAGATTCGTAAAAAACTCGGAGCTATGAGCGCTAAGCTGTCTCATTCTACCGGCAACAAAGTCACAAAATCTACTACAGCGCCCGTTAATAATCCGTTAGACAAGAAATAAAAGTGTTGGCCTAGAAATGTGTCACTGAGACTTATTATTTGTTTTTGCAATTTTCCCCCCTGAAACTCTGCGCAGCAGTTCGCCGGGTCGCCCCCGACTAGGGCCCGCCGAACTGCTGCGCAGGGGCTTTGGAAAAGTTTTTTGATCGAGCCTATCTCGTCAAGAAAGAAAAATGTACTGGAATTATTTTTGAACAGTTTTTAGATGCAACTTAATCTTTTTTATCGCCCAGTCATAGTGGCTGGCAGTTGCGGAAACGCAGTACGCACCGAGCGTTGACGTACCCGTCCATGCGAAGTGTTTTTTCTCAAATAATTCCTTGTCAGATAGCGAATCAATCAACTGCATCACTTCTTTGTGACTGGCGAGTACTATCGCTCTTGCCTTGTCATACGTAGTTGTTTGATGTTTTTTCCAGAACTCTACGTTCATGTCGCCGTACGTTTTCCAGTTATACGGCTCGGGCAAAAATGGTCGGTTTTTGCCGTGTTGGTTGGATTGTATCCAGCCAAGCAGTAGCTGGTGCCATTCGTACAAATGAACGAGCACATCGCGCAAGTTTTTATCGCGCTTCCAATGTGCTTCTTTTTTATTCGCAACTATATCGTCAAAGGCAAACGTAGCCTCTTGCTCATCGCCAGACATAGAGTTGACGAGTTCCCACATCTTCGTGAATTGATCTTCCGAAGCTTTTACGAGTTCTGCTTTGGTTGTTGGTATGCTCATAAATACCTCCTTTAATTACCACTGGCTATAGTGAAGTTCGCCAGTTTTATATCGCATGTTGATATCTTCTAACATTGCTATAAGTGCCTCTTCGTGGACGTCGCCCAGCCGCTTAAACCGAATACAGCTTTTACCGACATTGATCTTACCGAGCTCGGGAGCGTACTTTTCAGCCACATACTGACCGTCGACTATCGCACATGCGTACAAAGCCATGTAGTGCTTCTGAGCTGCGAGTGCAAGTACTGGCCAAGTTGTCGGCATTTTGGCAGACTTCGGCTGATACTGCATCTCACCATAACCCAAACTTACTCCGCCACTGGTCGGGAATAGGACAGGCTGCATATCGGGAGCATGCAAACGAATTAGCGCATCAACTACGGCAAGTTCGGGACCAAAAGTACCGGCTTTATCAAAATATTCTGCGAATGATTTAGCTTTAATGAGCATACTTCTAGGCTTTTGCTATCCTTGATGTTGTCATAATGCAATTATAACATTGTACATATTTATCATGCATGTAATAACTTTGGTGTTTTTGGTAGGTACAAAAGAAAAAACTTTTACAAAACCCCTGCGGAGCAGTTCGGCGGGCCCTAGTCGGGGGCGACCCGCCGAAAACCCTATTTCTGGCATCTGGTGCTAAAATCTTCTAAAGATTTTAGTTCCTCACTCGGAAAATACGAAGCAAGCTTCGCTTTTCTCTCATTTCGTCATAAAATGGGTTCTAGCGTGGGCGTAAAATCTCACCAATGAAGACGTTCCAGACAAAGCAAGCTTAAAAAGCTCGTTGACCTCTGGAATTTTTTCATTTTGCAGTGTTCCGCAATCTATTTCTGCGTAGCTGGGCACTCGGTCGAATAATACGCCAAAATACCGTGCTTTTAGGATGGGGTTACAGTGGTCAATACGACCAAATGCGGTTGTGAGCAAGTCGCTCCATAGGTTCGCGTCATCATCGACCTCCCAGGCGAGCTGTAGTCTCAATGACTCTTCTAGTCAGGCGGCCTGTTCACTGCTGTCGCTGCTATATTTGATTGCTCGGCGTAGCAGTTCGAACTATGCTTCTTCGTTCGTCAGCCACAGACCCGCTAACCATGTCTCCCGATTGCTCCAGCCGTTGTATGTTGTTGCTTCTGGCATCTTCTTGCCCTCCTCACGATTACTGAGCGATTCTTTTCGACCACTCTGTCAGGAAGCCACGGCTACGGACTGAGCGTGTCAAGGTGGAGCGCCCCCAGGCGCTTGCCCTAGGGCCGAACGACCTTGATGCGTTCAGTATCTGCCGTACAATGAGGAGACAGTGGGAGGAGAAGTGTTTCTGCGATATACTTGAAGGTAGCCATGAGTCAAACATATATCCCTGGAATTGTTGAAAGCATCCGCTCTGATTCAACACCTTATTCTCCCATTATCGAAGCAATCACAAACGCAATTGATGCGATAAATAAGGCTGAACAAGGTGATGGAAAGATTGACATCTATCTTGAGAGAGAAAATCCTTTACCCGGCACACAAGGTAATGATTTGCCTAGCATAGTAGCCGTACGGGTTAAGGATAATGGCGTCGGCTTTACAGACGAAAATAGAAAATCATTTGATACAGTATATAGCCCACAAAAGAAAGATATCGGAGGTAAAGGTTTTGGCCGGTTTTTCTACCTCAGACACTTCCAGTCTGCGAATATTGAAAGTGTGTACTTAAGTGAAACAGGGCTGCAGAATCGCACATTTGACTTTGGTAAAGAATACGACGTGGTGGTCAATGAAGTGATTAGTGACATAGATGAAGCCCCAACCGGTACAATATTAACCCTAAAAGATTTACAAAAAGGTAATTTTGAAAAAGACGCAGAAATTGTAGCTCATCGGATACTTGAACAGCTACTTAGTTATATTATCAAAAAAGCTAAAAGAGCAAGCCTAAGCGATCTAGCGCAATATGTCGCCTTCCGAAAAGCAATATTAGATTTGTTGCGCTCTACTATTAAGCTGACCGAGGACGGAACTTACAAAAGTGAAAAAGAGTTGCACGATATAATCTTCCCAACGAAAACTATAGCCCAATAAGCATCTTTGAGTTCAAGAAGCCTAACAGGCATGATTTTGTAAATATGTCATCGAAGGAAGATCCAGTCGAACAGATTATACGATATGTCCAGGCTATCAAAAATAAGGAAGTGAAGACCATAGAAGGTCTAGAAATACTGGTTGGAGACAATACACCATTCTATGGCTATATCGTTGCAGACAACGATAAGGAAATAACTGGTTGGTTAGAACGCAAAAAACTTCCATGCCCTTCCGGATGGAAAAGGTTGGTATTATGACAATAGCAACTTAAATCTTCGGGTCGAATACACGACGTGGCAAAATCTTATAGCAGATGCAGGGATAAGGCACAGAAAGTTCTTTGAGTTATTAGGTGCAGCCTAATCTGTAAAGTGAGTATTTTTACGTGACTATAGCTTATATACTACTTCGGTTTTTCTGAAAGAAAAGGCGAAGTCCCTACAAAACTTGTTTTGGAGGTTTACAGCCTCTTTACCGATCCTGAGTAGGACTTAACGAACTTTGAGGCTTTCGTCTGACTTCTTTATGAGCGGGTCGAAGAAGAATTGTATGATCCGGCGCTTTCCAGTTTTTACTTCTACTGTTAGGGTCATGCCAGGAGTAATGGGCACGTCTCGATTATTTACGCGCATTATTTTTTTTATGAATGAAAGATTTGCTTTATATAGTGCCGCTGTCCTGTCTTTGTTCTCTATGGAATCAGGACTGATTGCTGTAACCTCTGCAGGGATGGTGCCATATTGTTGGAAGGAAAATGCATCGAACTTCAGCACCGCTTGCTGCCCAACGGTGACGTACCCAATGTCTTTATTTTCTATGGATGCATCGACAATCAACAGTGTGCCAGTTGGAACGACCGTAAGCAGTGCCTGCGCAGGCGTTACAACCGCTCCTACCGTGTGGATTGCAAGATTACTTACCGTACCATCCACGGGTGCGGTGAGTGTCTGAAGTTGCATGCCGACTTTTGCTTTTTCTAGCTGGCTTTCAAGGTCAGCCACTTTTTTATCTTGCTCAACAATCAGGCTGGATATTGCGGCATTGCTATCGCCTTGCGCCGAGGCAAGATTTGCTTTAGATTGAGCTACAACGGATTTAGCTTGTTCAACCTGACTTTTTTGCGCATCCACTTGTGCTTGCGCAGTCGTATAACCAGGAGCTCCGGCCGTCTGCGATGCCAAATTATCTTGAAGCCGTTGCAGCGTGTCTTGCTCGGTTCTTAGCTGTGTATTCGCCTGATTGAGAACCTGCGTCAAAGACTGCTCTTTGGAATTATAGCTACTACTTTTCGCCCAAATAGCGCTTTTTACATCTTGCTGCGTCTCTTCAGATACATTGCCATCCTGAAGCGCCTGGCTAGTTCTATCGGTAACGAAACCATATCTCAATATGTCTAACTCCAGTGACGCAACTGCGTAATCTCGGTTCAGCGATCGCAAGTCAGTATTTTTTAAGGAAGAATCAAGGGAAAGAAGCTCTTGGCCTTTAATAACTTTTTGACCGTCTTTGACTTTTATATCTATGACTCTGCCGCTAACATTTGATTGAACTATCTTTACATCTCCATTCGGAATGACTTTTCCTCGTGCCATTGCGATTACATCAACCCGTCCGAATGTTGCCCAGAGCGTTGCAAACAATAATATTCCGATAATTCCCCATACGATTGCCTTTCCCCAGGGCGACGGGGGTGTCTCTATTATTTCGAGCGCATCGGGCAGAAACTCGTACTGTAGTTTATCTCGTTTTAACATCTAAAGCCCCTTCTCCTGCTGAGATCGCAAGTGATAGAATAGTCCTTTCTGTTCGATCAGATTTTCAGGTGTGTCATACTCTACAACCTGACCTTTATCTAATGCCATAATCTTTGTAGCATCTTTCAAAGTTGAAAGCCGGTGCGCAATGATAATCACCGTTCTGTCTTGGCAGATACGTTTTAGGTTCCGCTGTATGATACTTTCCGATTCATAATCAAGAGCAGACGTTGCTTCATCAAAAATCAAAATACGTGGATTATTTAAGAGAGCGCGGGCAATCGCAATTCGTTGAATCTGACCCCCGGAAAGACCAGTGCCATGCTCGCCCACTAAGGTATCATAGGCGTTTGGCAGTTCGAGGATAAACTCATGTGCTCCGGCAATCTTAGCCATTTCCACTATTCGCTCCATGTTGGCAGTCGGGTTCTGCGCAGCAATATTTTCTCGTATCGTTGCGTTAAAGAGAAAGTTTTCCTGCAGAACTACCCCTATCTGTCGCCTCAGCCAAGCTGGGTCCGCTATGGCAATATCTACACCATCGACCAATACTTTTCCCGCCTCAGGAATATACAACCTTTGAATGAGCTTAGATAGCGTGCTCTTGCCCGAGCCACTTCGGCCGACAATCCCCAACACTGTACCCGGTGCTATATCGAATGAAACATCACGTATAACTTCGGCAGCATCTGGTCGGTACCGAAAGCGGACTTTCTCAAAACTGATTCGTCCCTCAATCATCGGCAACCGAGTCTTTGAGGCATCAATGGTCGGCTCTGGGCGAGTATTAAAGATGTCGCCAAGGCGCTTAATAGATATGCCTGTTTGTTGAAATTCCTGCCACATCTGCACTAGGCGTAGTACAGGGCCACTAACCCGTCCTGACAACATACGAAATGCCACAAGCTGGCCAACTGACAGGCTGCCGCTAATGACTAAGTGTGCACCAAACCAGAGAATACCAAGATCGGCTACCTTCTGTATGAGTTGGCCTATGGCGCTTGCATTACCAGAGAGTATGCTTGTCTTGTAGCTGGCATTTGTATAGTTTGCGAGTAGCCCCTCCCAATGCTTTTGTACCTTCGGCTCGAGGGCTAATGACTTAACGGTTTGCGCGCCGCTCACGGATTCTACGAGATACGATTGTGACTCTGCGCCAGCGTCAAATCGTTCATCGAGTCGATGACGAAATAGCGGCGTTACAATTGCCGAGAGTATGACATATGCCACTAATGAGCCGAGCACAATAACCGTTAGTAAGGGGCTATAGATAAACATAACCACAATATAGACCACTATGAAAAGAGTATCGAGCAGGGCAGTAAGCGGCTGCCCAGTCAGAAATTGTCGTATGTTCTCTAGCTCCCGCACTCGTGCAACGGTGTCACCAACCCGACGAGTTTCAAAGTAGGCAAGTGGCAGAGTAAAAAGATGACGAAACAAGCGAGCGCCTAAAATAACATCTATTTTACTTGTCGTTTGGGTGAAGATGTAATTTTTAGCAAACGTCATCAGCGTTTCAAATAGCGCAATGGCTATGAGCGCCACCGCAAGTACGTCCAACGTGGAATAGGAATGATGAGTTAATACTTTATCTATGACTACTTGCATTACTACGGGCGAAAATAGCCCTAGGATCTGAAGTGTAAAAGCTGCAATAAGGACGTCAATTAACGGTTTTTTATATTTCCGTACCACAGGTAGAAACCACCTAAATCCAAAGGTGTGATACTCCTCTTTCCAAAAGCGAGGGGTACACAAAATAATCTGGCCGTTCCACTTATCTTTAAAATCTTTGGCCTTTACTATTTTGGGACCACCGGGTTTTTCGGGATAGAGCACAAGTACCTGCTCAGCATCAGCTTTCGCGATAACAAAAAATCTTTCGTCTTTTGTTTTTCCTATAGCGGGCAGTGGTAGTTTTGTGAGCTTTTCGTATGATACATGAGCTAAACGAGCCTTTAATTTCAGGCTACGTGCTGCTTTAATGATGTCCGACTCATTCGTTTCCCCTGCGCCAATTGCCAGTGTATGCATCAATTGCGCGGGATCTGCATTTACGCCATGAAAATGCGCCACCGTTATGAAACTTAGCATCCCTGTGTCAACAGGCTGCTTCGAAGCTACCTCTTCTACTCCAGACATATTTACCTACAGTATACCACCCCACTAATATCGCCTCACTCAATGTTTAAACTTGTACCCAGAACTGCGAAAGAACGTTTTGAACATCCTGCGGCCGTTGGTCAATTGCCTGGCTCCAAGTCATACCATTATTCTGAGATGAGAACGTAGCCATTGCTTGAATGAGCTGATCCACCTGGGTATTCAACAATTTATAGCCATCCGAAGATACAAATTTCTCCACCTGGTAGTTTGCTCCCAATGTCCATGAATTTATTTTCAGTATATCCGCTGTGCCATTTATAGATACATTCAAAACACTACCTGACTTAGAAAACATGAGGTTTAATCGTGGGTCACTTACCGAAGCCACGTCTGTATTACCGGACGCTGTGTCATAGTCAGAAACTGTATCCACTCCATAACCACGACCAAACATATAGGTATCATTTCCTGTACCACCGTTTAAGCTATCATTACCCGCTCCACCGTCTAATATGTCATTCCCACCATTGGTCATAATTGCGTCATTTCCGTCACCGGCGTACACCTGATCTGCTAAGCTGCTCAGACCATATATGTTGTCATCTCCAGCAAGTGCATACACTATATTCGCCTGATCGCTAAAACCACCTATAACATCGGCCCCTGTTGTTCCAGTGACAACACGAGCTTTCTCTTTCAGATCAGCTAGGTTCCAAATTGTGCCGTTTGCAAATGTAACTTGTTCGATTTTGTAATTGTCGCTATAGAAGAAGTTCGTTACAACAAGCTTGTCTGTCGTCCCATTGATTAATATTTCCAGATTATTTGCACTTGTGGTGCTTCGTCTGACAGTCACATCACTCGGCAGAACATCGCTTGTCAGAGTTATTGTATCTAGATTTCCAATAGTATCGTAATCGGTTATAGTATCTGTCCCGTATCCTCTGCCAAATACATAGGTGTCATTGCCCAAGCCTCCATATAGGGCATCATTACCAGCGCTACCATCCAACTTGTCATCACCGTTGCTTGATGTGAGAGCATCATCTCCATCACCACCATAAAGCTGATCCGCAAGCGAGCTTCCGCTATACAGGTTGTCATTGCCTGCAAGGCCGTACATAATGTTTGCCTGATCGCTATACCCCGAGATTGATTCGGCATTTTGGGTGCCAATTATCGTCCGCACCCTTTCCTTAACATCTGACACCGACCAGGTAGTACCAGTCGTGAACTTGATTTGCTCAATCTTATAATAATCGTTTGTGAAATAATTACTAACGGTTAACTTATCTGTAGTACCATTTATCGAAAGCTCGAGGTCAGATCCTGAGCTGGCACCATTGGTACGTTTGACTGTCACATCTGCTGGTAGTATACCGGCTGTAAATTGTATAGCATCCATGCCATTCACCACATCATAATCACTAATACTGTCTACGCCATAGCCCCGACCAAACACATACGTATCATTTCCAGTTCCGCCATCGAGCATATCATTTCCAGCCCCGCCATCTAGTAAGTCGCCTCCGCCGTTGCCTGCCAGATTATCATTACCATCGCCACCGTACAAAGCATCGACACCAGCGCCATATTGGTCACCGCGAATCGTATCGTTGCCAGCAAGACCGTAGATGGTATTGCTTTGATTTGCGTTGCCTATCAGTGTATCGTTGCCTGATGTGCCCCATATACTATTCGAGAGCTGCGTTACTTTCGCAACATCCCATGTACTACCATCGCTAAAAATAAACGATTCAATCTTATAATTGTTGCTACTCCCAAAGAAACCTGAAACCGTGAGTGTATCGCTCGTGCCAACTATGGTCATCTGTAGGTCAGTGTTCCCTGAGCCAGTACGCTTAACAAGAATGTCACTTTGCTGGATACCAGCACCAAACACCACTTTGTCGGTGTTACCAACCGTGTCATAATCGCTAATAGTGTCCATGCCATAGCCCCGACCGAAGAAATATGTATCATTTCCAGAACCGCCATACAGCAAATCGTTACCAATGCCACCGTCTAGCGTATCTGCGCCATCATTGCCGTAAAGAGCATCGTTACCCGCTCCACCATAGAGTTTATCGGTTTTACTGCCATATTGGTCACCACGAAGGGTATCGTCACCACCAAGCCCATAAATACTATTGTCTTGATCACTGTAGCCTACTATGGTGTCGCTGTTTTCGGTGCCCATTAGTACTGCTGCCTTTCCTTTTACGTCGGCAACTGTCCAAATAGTGCCATCAGCAAATTGTATCTGCTCGACTTTGTTACCCATTTCACCAACGTCAGTTGCATTCCAGACGGTGTTAGCATAGTAATATGATGTACTCGTAAAGTAGCGTGTAACCGTGAGCTTATCTGTCGTACCACTCACAGAAATTTCCAAATCCCAGCCATTCTGCCCAACCCGCTTGACAGTTACTTCAGTTGGGTTGATATCTATCATCTGTATGGTGTCTACATTGCCAACCGTCGTATCCACGTCTTCAATGGTGTCTGCGCCAGAACCGCGCCGAAACACGTAACTATCGTTGCCAACACCACCATATAATGTGTCATCATTAGCGCCGCCATCAAATACATCGTTGCCTTCCCCGCCATACAACCTGTCATTGCCACCGCTACCAAAGAGTGTATCGTTTCCAAGGTCACCCGACAAGTTGTCGTTACCATCACCGCCATCAAGCAGGTCATTACCCGCTCCACCGTACAATTGGTCAGCCCCCTGACCTCCGTCCAAATAGTCATCCCCCGACGCTCCATATAAAGCATCGTTGCCGTCTTGACCAACAAGCGTGTCCTGCTTACCACTTCCATGTATCGTGTCATTTCCTGCATCTCCATATACAGTAGCGGCGGGTAACCCCACATTGAGAGCGTCGTCGCCAACCGTTCCGGCTATGAAAGTAAGACCGGCATGATCGATTACGGAGGTATAATCGGTACCTCTTGCTTCGTAATAGTGTCTGAGACTATGTATGCTGGTACTGCCATCTAAAGCATTGACCTTGATGTAACGCGAAAACTCGCCAAGTAGCGCTAAGCCATCTTGTAAGTTGTTTGCCGACACTAGGTCTATCTTCGTCTCTGCCCCCTTAAAGTCGGGAACTTGCAAGCAGGCCGCGGAATCCCACGTGTAGCTCATGCTCGCAATCACTTCTTTCAAATGGCTTTGTGACATCAGGTCACAGTACATTTTTTCACTGAGTGACGTGTATATCCGAACAAGGTCAGGGGCTGCCACCTGGTTGGGGTTTGACCCGACGAGACTACGATACTCTAGCCCAAAAATCTTTTCCATAAAACCAAGACTGCGGGCGTCTATGTATCCACCCCTGCTCGCTGGGTCGAGAGTAGTACAGCCAGCCCACGCGTACATGATCTGTTGCCATAGTGCCGTCCTAGCAGGCACCGAGGTTTCGGTAACAAACGACTGAACAAGACTGGTTAGTACGCCACTGGTGTCGTCGGCCATAGCCTTGTGGAGTGAGGGCAATTCGCCAGCACCAGCCAGATTGGGGAGTGCATCGATAGTTGGTGTAGATGTAAAAGTTTCATTTGAGATAGAGAGTGAGCGATTTCGCATCAGCAAATACTCGCCTACCGCAGCGGTTGTGCCATCACTTTTGGTGTAACTTCCCAAACGAGTCTGTATATTGTTGCTAGTATCGCGGGTACCGGTAACGGTGCTGTTCAAACCTATTGAGGACACTCCGGCATTCGCAAGACTTTTCAGCTCGCTCGCCTCCGACACACCATTTCCATTGCTGTCTTGCCAAACCCGCAGTGTCGTGTAGGCGGCGTCTGAAGCGTTTATCACACCGTCACCATTGCTGTCTAGCTCGGCAAGTGCCTGGAAACCACTGGTTGCAAGCGTGCCATTTGATAAAATCGTACGGTCGCCGAAAAGTTCGTTGCCATCGTTTATGATGCCGTCGCCGTTTCGGTCACGGACGAGCAGGCCGTCATCGCTTTTGACCCAAGAAGTTCGCTCGGCAAAGCCGTTGCCATCTAGGTCAAAGTTTGCCACAGAGTCTGTGATACTGACGGTTTCTATGCCATCCCCATCTAGATCTAGTAGCAGCGGGTCTTTACGGGTACTATCGCTCGCCACCCTCGTTTCAAACTCTTTACACTCCCCAGAGATTGTCATGGTCTGACACTTATTCAAGAAAGTTGCTATCTGTCGTTTTGCGTCCAGGTACTGGCTATAGCTATAAGTACTTCCTATGCTGTCGATCGGAGGATAATATGTGCTACCATCTATACTCAGTACAACGAGAGGGTCCGTCGTATAATTTCCGCTACTGTTAATTACCTGCGATGCACTGATCAAATTGTAGAGATCGGCTCTAGCGTCAAAGATTTTCTTGCTATTTTCCATGTCGCCAGTCATGCTATAGCTGCCGTCAGCATTTTTAGTAAGAAAGCTAGATAGGCTATGGTAGCGTGTTAGAGAGATATTGAATGGCTGATTATTTGGGTGTAAGCCACTGTAGACTTGTTGGGTTAGTTTGAGATTATATGGTGTACTGACCTTGTTGTATATCATTTGGCGTAACATGTTTGCTTGGCCAAATGTAAAATCACCATTTATTTGTCGCGCATCGACGGAAACAAGCTCATATATAGAAGCAAAATCAACCTTTGTATAATCTATCATCTGGTTGTCCAGATGATAGATTGTTTGCCCTAGCTGTCCAGGATAGTTTCCTATAACGTCAACAGAATTCACATGGTCAATGACGTTATATTGACCTTTTGTGAGATATGGTAAAGGATCATTGCCAAATAAATACCTCGCTATACCCGGCGCATTAAACGTCACCGCCTTGGCCCCCAGGGTTCCGTCGGCTGTTGTGTCGTCTTGGCCGGTTTTCCAGGTGATGTACTGTGCGAGTGCTCCGCCTAAGCTGTGGCCGGTGAAAGTGACGTTGTTGGTTGGGTTAGAAAGGTAGGTGTTTAGTGCACTGTCGGTTGTCAGTGGTGTGGATGCTATACCTGGTTTATTCATGACACTTTTTACAAAGTTGTAGGCATCA
>JBATSO010000027.1:0-1604 GCA_049293335.1 Saccharimonadales bacterium (SeqCode) | reverse complement strand
TGATGCCTACAACTTTGTAAAAAGTGTCATGAATAAACCAGGTATAGCATCCACACCACTGACAACCGACAGTGCACTAAACACCTACCTTTCTAACCCAACCAACAACGTCACTTTCACCGGCCACTCATTAGGCGGAGCACTCGCACAGTACATCACCTAGAAAACCGGCCAAGACGACACAACAGCCGACGGAACCCTGGGGGCGAAGGCGGTGACGTTTCGTATAGCAGAGCTGACGAAAAGACTACTCCATAAAACTATGCCCCAACCCGGCTATTGCTACATATAAATCATGAGCGTAGAGTGAGAACAAGACTACTATGAGCGGAGGGCACCATATGGCTAAAGCAACTAAACAAAAACCAGAAAAAGTAACAAAACAGCTGGTAAGGAATGAAAATATTCAATCCAAAAACCCTATTCGTATGTGGGTTATTTTCATCATCTTCCTAGCCATGGCTATACCTCTTGCTTTCGGAGTAAAAGCATATGTAGGCGCCCAACAGCAAAAAAGCCACATGGCGGCATACCTCAAGGAAAAGTATGGCAAGGAATTTGTGGTCACTAATTTCCGGGTTGAAGGTGGAGGGTTTGCAGTCAAGGGCGACCCCAATGCTGATGCCTATCCGAAAGATGACAAGACGCTAAAGTTTAGAGTTACTAACCTGAGTGACGATGGAGGCTATAGCTTTATAGATGAATACCCAGGCGCCGTATGGGCAAAAGAGGAACACGACAGGCTTAAGCCGGTGCTTACTAAGATATTCGGCTATACGCCCGATTATAAAGTGGAAGTGCATACAATAGCACATCTCGCCTATGACCTAAAAGGCAACTTCGGCAGTTTTCAGGACAATGCTAAGAGGTATGGTGAGAAAATTGGGATGTCACTAACAGTTTATTCCAAAGAAAAGATAATTAATGATGAAAACAAACAGGTTGTAGTAAATAGATTTTTTTCACTTATACAAGAGCTTAAGCCTCTAAGCATAAATACAACTATATATTATATGGGTGCCGATGGGACTCACGGTATTCACCTTGAGTCGATAAATAAAAGTAGTGTCGATATCAAGCAGCCAAGCGACTTATTAATTAAATTTAGTGGGGTATAATAAATGACGACGGAACAATACTTAGCGCTTAGTAGTCTTGCTTATTCTAATCTGGAAAACGTTAACCTAAACACCGGTGGGGTAAACATCGCGCAACTAATTACTGACCATCAAATTGATGGCTATTACCGCCCGGGCACTCAAACTGTCGATACACCTTATCTAGCTTTATCCGAGATCTCCAACTGGCAACTCATCTCCTTCAGCAAAGACACAGTATCTGGCTTTGCAGGCGCAGCTTTTCGTAACCCCACCACAGGTGAAATAGTCTTCTCCTTCCGCGGTACCAACCCCCTTGATCCCCGAGATGATTTTACTGACCTTGGTATAGTTGTGGGTGGTATAGCTCCCCAGTTTGATGATGCCTACAACTTTGTAAAAAGTGTCATGAATAAACCAGGTATAGCATCCACACCACTGACAACCGACAGTGCACTAAACACCTACCTTTCTAACCCAACCAACAACGTCACTTTCACCGGCCAC
>JBATSO010000026.1:0-14797 GCA_049293335.1 Saccharimonadales bacterium (SeqCode) | reverse complement strand
CCCGTGTCATCCCGACCGAAGTGGAGGGATCTCGTTAGGTGCAAACATACTGAGATCTTTCGACTTTGCTCAAGATGACATCCAAAAAGTGCATGTGGGTCAGGTGTGGGCGTAAAACCGCTAAGCTCAATGCTATACTAAACAGTACAAATGAGCGACAAACTTTCCTGCCCCTTTTGCAGTACCAATGAACGAGTTTTAAAGCAGAACGAGCATGCCCGAGTTATTCTAAGCAACCCGCGCAAGGTGCCAGGCCATTTTTTGGTTATTCCAACGCGTCATGTCGAAAAACCTTGGGAACTTACTGGCGAAGAACTACGTGACATATTTGAACTGATATTTTTTGTAGAGCAGAAAATACTGGGCCAACTCGGCGATGGCTGCGATATACGCCAAAACTACCGACCGTTTATTGGCGACAATGGGCTCAAGGTGAGCCACTTGCATTTTCACGTCATTCCACGGAGTAAAGAGGACTATTTGTACCAGGTGAGCGAAAAGTTCGAAACAGATCTTTTTGCCAAACTCGACCCCATTGAAGCCAAAGCAGTCACCAAGTTGTTACAGTAGGTAGAATACGTGTCTGTTGCTTCGCGAATCATCGGTCCATGCGGTACAATACACAGATGAATTATTATGTGACGACCTCTATACCCTATGTAAACGGCGAACCACACTTAGGGCATGCCATGGAATTTGTAATGGCCGATGTGCTAGCTCGGGCCGCCCGCCAGCGCGGCGAAAACGTTATATTTAGCACAGGCACGGATGAGCACGGTGGCAAAATTGCCGAAAAAGCGGCCGAGCTGAAGATTACTCCACAAGCTCTGAGCGACCAAATGTCAGAAAAGTTTCGCACCCTCATAGAATCGCTTCAGGTTGAACCCGACCGCTTTATTCGCACAACCGACAAAGGTCACGAACAACGCTCGCAGCTCATCTGGAAGGCCCTGCAAAAAGACATTTACAAAAACAAATACGTTGGCTGGTACTGCACGGGCGACGAAGAATTTTTTACCGAAACCCAGGTGAAAGAAAACAATGGTACGTGCCCTGACCACAACCGCCCATACGAAAAAGTCGAGGAAGAAAACTACTTTTTTAGGCTTAGTAACTACAGCGAACAAATACGCGCCGCCATAGAAGATAACAGCTTCGAAATTGTACCTTCCTCGCGTCGCAACGAAATTTTAGCGCTCATTACGAGCGGCCTAGACGATATAAGTATTTCCAGGCCAAAAGATAAAATAGACTGGGGTATTCCGGTGCCTGGTGACAAAAACCAAGTTATGTATGTGTGGTTCGAGGCGCTTCTTAACTATATTACGGTGCTTGGCTACCCAGAGCACAAAGACTTTGCGCAGTTTTGGCCCGCTAACGTTCAGGTGGTTGGAAAGGGTATACTGCGATTTCATGCGGCAACCTTCCCTGGTATTTTGCTGGCGCTCGGTCTGCCGCTGGCAAGGCAGCTCTATGTGCATGGCTACGTTACCATCAACAACAAAAAAATGAGCAAGTCTTTGGGTAATTCGCTTAGCCCCCACGAAATTATCGAAAAATACGGCGCCGATGCCTTCCGCTACTATTTCCTGCGACACGTGCCAAGCTATGACGACGGGGATTTTACCTGGCCAGCTTTTGAAGCGGCTTACAACAACGAGCTTGCCAATGAACTCGGCAACGCCGTGCAACGTACCGCCGCTATGATTCAGAAGTACCAGGGCGGCGTGATTGGCGAAGTGCCAGATGTTGGTCACGATAAAGGCGCTTACAACGAAGCGCTGGCAGCTTGCAAGTTTGACCGCGCACTCGATAGTGTCTGGGAGCGTGTTCGCGGCCTGAACCAGCTCATAGACACCGAAAAACCATGGCAACTGGCTAAGGCCGAAGACCCAGAGCATTTGCAGGAAGTTTTAGCGCGTTTTGTCGCTAATTTGCTGGAAATTGCGCAGTTGCTTGAACCATTCTTGCCAAGCACGGCTGCAAAAATTCAAAGCATGTTCCAAAGCGGCACAATTCAGGCTCTTGAAACAACACTTTTCCCTAAAACTGACACGCTAATTCAAGGCTAACAACTATGGCGTACACATTTTTTGACACGCACTGTCACGTGCATGAAATTGAGGCCAACCTGACGCCCGTTCACCAAAAGTGGTTTGCCGATAAAACAGAGCGATCAGCCGAGACGGTTTTACAGGCTGCCCGAACTGCGGGGGTCGCGCGTATGTTAGTTATCGGTACAACGCTGGACGATAGCGAACTGGCGGTCAAGTTTGCCGAGCGTCATGAGGGCGTCTGGGCGAGCATCGGCATTCATCCGCACGAAGCCAAGCAGTACACTGAACCGGCGGCTTCGGGTGGACCAGCGCAGGTTAGGCCCGATGTGCGCAAGACTTTCACGAAGCTAGCGAAACACCCCAAAGTTATAGCAGTGGGTGAATGTGGGCTGGATTATTTCTATAATCACTCGCCCCAAGCCGACCAAGAGGCTGTCTTACGTTTTCAAATAGAGCTGGCACTAGAGCACGACCTACCGCTGAGTTTTCATGTGCGCGATGCCTTTGACAACTTTTGGCCCATTTTTGAAAGCCACCAGGGTGTACGCGGCGTACTACATAGTTTTACTGATAGCCAGGCTCATTTAGAACGGGCCGTAGCACACGGTTTATACATAGGCGTAAACGGTATTGCCACCTTTAGTAAAAACGAACAACAACTTGTGACATATCGCACAATTCCACAACAATCACTTCTGTTAGAAACAGATGCTCCCTTCTTGACTCCTACACCGTTTCGTGGTAAAGTGTGTGAACCGATGCATGTAGTGCAGACGGCGGAGTTTCTAGCGGAGCTCAGAGGGCAAACCATTGAGCAAATCGCACACGCTACCACCGAAAATGCGTTACAATTATTTCGGCTAACGTAAAGACAACCACATATGGCTATCAAATTACCACTTATTTCAAACATCGATAAAGGCCCAGAGGCAGTTAACCCTCGGCTAACAGCCGAAGAGGCGCCTATTGTGCGCTGGATGGTGAACGAGGCAGATAAAGCTGCAAAAACTACCGCTCAGCGCTGCGAAAGCCTTATGCCTGCTGTTACCCAGCTTGCTGCTGGGGCTATTGAATCGACCCCATCAAGTCAAGACATTATCAACCAAACCTACGATATGATGGGCCTTTCGGGCAAGCCCGTTAACCAAAGCTCTGTCTCAACTGCCCCAAATAACCTCTCCAGTATGTCTATGGAAGGCATTGATCTAGATAGAATTCGTAAGCAAGTAGCGGGGGCATATGATCATGTTTAAAAAGCTGCTCAACCTAGTTTCTACTACGAGCGCCGACGATAAAAATGCCATTATTCAGCGCAACGTGCTGCGCGATATGGCAAAAATTGGCGGTGGTGTGTTTGGGCCAATTCCAGATGGTACGCGCCGAGAGTTCTTTTGTCTCGATGAAAACACTTGGGTGTGGCACGAGGAATGGACCGACCAAAACCATCAAACTCAAGTGCGAACCACTCGCTACGATGTTCGCCCGCACGGTATTTTTAAGGCACAAGACGGTCAGCCGTATCGACCGATTTCTGCCGAAGAGGCTAAGCGCCTCCGTAGCGCTGTTTTAGAGTACCAAAACCGTATTCATGCAAAATTTGACCCACTGCTCGCTCAAGCTGGCGTGTAAAATAAAGTCATGATATACCTAGACCACGCGGCGGCTACTCCGCTCGACCAAGATGTGCTGGCGGCTATGCAGCCCTATTTTTCAGATATTTTTTATAACCCATCGGCCACGTATTTGCCTGCTAAACAGGCCAGGGAAGCGTTGCAGCAAGCCCGTGGCATCGTGGCACACTGGTTGGGCGCAAAGAGCAGCGAGGTAATTTTTACGGCCGGTGGCACCGAGGGTAATAACATAGCCATTCAAGGCAGTATGCAAAAATTTCCAAATTGCTCCGCTGTGATAAGCGGTATAGAACATGATTCTGTTATGCTAACAGCCCAAAAGTTTAATTGCTCCGCTGCGCTTACAACAGAGGAGGGCAGGGTAGACCTGCAAGACCTTCAGCGTAAAATTACAGATAGCACGGTGCTGGTGAGCGTTATGTATGTGAATAACGAGGTCGGCACCATCCAGCCGCTTTTCCAAATTGCCGAAATTATTCAAAAAATACGCCATGAGCGTAAAAAACACGGCAACACTACGCCGCTGTATTTCCATACAGACGCCTGCCAGGCAGCAAACTATCTCAATGTGCGGGTAAAGCGCCTGGGTGTTGACCTGATGACATTGAACGGCGGCAAACTATACGGCCCCAAGCAAACAGGGGCTTTATATGTGGCAAGCCATGTGGAAATCGAAAGCAGTATACATGGCGGCGGTCAAGAACGCGGCCTGCGCAGTGGCACCGAAAACGTGGCTGGCGCAGTTGGCTTTGCGAGCGCGCTCGATAAGGCACAATCTATACGCCAAGCCGAAGCCGCAAGGTTAAATGACATAAAAAACGAAGCAATACACCTCTTAACTCAAAAAATCCCAGGTGTAATCATTAATGGTTCGCTGAAACACCGTGCGCCTAACAATATGCACTTTACACTGCCTGGTCATGACAACGAACGGGTTTTGGTGCAACTGGAGGAGCGGGGTATATTGGCGGCTGCAGGCTCGGCTTGCAGTGCCAGTAGTGGTGAGCCGAGCCATGTGCTGCGTGCCATGAGCATCAGCGACGAGGCCGCCCGCAGCAGCCTACGAGTGACAATGGGCCGCGCTACCACAGACTTAGATATGCAAAAATTCGTGCAGGTTCTAACAGATATAACAAAAAGTAACTAACACAACAATTTAACAGATACACTACCAAAACCAACACCGTAGCAAAACCATTTTGGGAGGACTGTCCTCCCAAAACTGTCCTCCCAAAATAGGCTCTCCTAAAAGGTTGGGGCGCTCGTTAGAGGTTGGCGGGGTGGGTTTCAGATACGACGACTTGGTTGGCGTGCAGCCAGCCTTGTACGTTGCCGCAGTCTAGATAGGTGCCGTTGGCTTGTCCTACAACCACCTTTTGTCCAGTTGAAACGTAGTCGTTAATGGCATCGATGAGCCAGTACTCTTGACCTGGCTCGTGCGGTCGCTGCATATCTGCCTCTATAAACTCAAATATCGGTTGGTCAAACAAGTAAAAACTAGCATTGTTCAGCAAGCTCGTTGTTTCGCCGGGTTTAGGGTGCTCGATAATACGGGTATATATGCCATTTTCGTCACTTTCGATAATGCCGTATTGGCCAACATCTTCAGGCGCCACGGGTACGCCAAGTAAGCCCGAACGTGCCTCAGACTGGTTCACGATTTCGATAAGTCGTTGCGCATTTGAGCCTCCCTCGGGCTGAAAAAACGATTGATCACCCATAATAACTAAAAACTGCTCATCGTTATCAATAAAATCTTTACATAGGGCAACGGGTATAGAGGTACCGTATTTGCCGTAACTTGGCTGGGTAATGAAGTGAAAGGTTGCTTCGGGTGGTTTTACGAGGTCAAGGAGCCTCGCTTGATTTTTAGCCTGCAAATAATCGTTTAAGGCAATATTGTCGCGGTAGTACGCCTGCAATTGTTCACTCTGCTCGCCAACCACAAAATATATATCGTTCACGCCAGCCGCTAAACAATCTTGTACAACATAGTCGACCAGCGGGCGATTACCCAGTGGTAGCATGCATTTTTCGATGGCTTTGGTAATGGGTAGTCGGCGCGTTCCCCAGCCGGCAACAGGGATAATTGCTTTTGTAATACTCATGCACCATAGTATACCCGACAGCCATCTGCTACACCACCCCTGTTTCTGCCTGAATACAATCGGCAACAAAACTATTGGCGTCTCGAACTCAAACCGTTTATACTTATACGTAGTTATGAGGCACGCACCGCGCTGGATTATGCAGGGTATTTCGCTGAGTTTTAGGGCAAGCATTCTTGCCTTGTTGCTGGCGCCATTTGGCCTACAAATAGGAGCTGCTCAAACAGTTTCACAGGGCTATGGCACAACGGGCAATGTGCAAAAGGGTATGATTGTTATGATCGACCCGAAAGACAGCCATAAAGTAACACCGCTGACCAACAAAACCGATAAATCTATGCAGGGCATTGTAGTTTCGGCCAACGACACAGCAGTTTCCCTAGGGGGCGACAGCACTACTTCTCAGGTGTTTGTAGCCTCAAATGGTAAGTTTGACGCGCTGGTGAGCACCCAAAATGGCCCCATAAAAACAGGCGATATAATAAGTATTTCTGCCCTCGATGGTATTGGCATGAAGGCGGATGCAGGCCAAACAGTTATATTGGGCAAAGCGCTTAGCAGTTTTGATGGCAAAAAAAATGTTAGCGGCAATGCCAGCCTTACGACCTCAGGCGGCAAAAAAGACGTTGCTATAGGGTTCATACACATCGATATAAATATTTCACGTAATCCGCTGGCTGTTTCAGTCAGCGGGCCACCCGTACCAGCATTTTTCAGAAAATCAGGTGACAGTATTGCAGGCAAACCAGTGAGCACTGTGCGGCTGTACGCTAGTATGGCGATTTTACTCATCACCATCTTTATGACAGGTAGCTTGCTGTACGGCGGCGTGCGCAGCAGCTTGGTTTCGATCGGGCGTAATCCGCTGGCTAAAAAATCAATTTTGCGCGGGTTAATTCAGGTCGTTATATTGGGGCTGACTGTTTTTGTAATTGGGCTGGTCGCGATATACTTATTATTGAAACTATAAGCAGTAGCATTTTGTAAGCGTGAGGGTGGGCAAATAACATGACAATTTGGTGGCTAGCACTAACAATCGGAAGCCTTTTCGCGACAATGTTAGCATTTATCTGGTTGGCTCTCAGGGTGGGCCAGGGTGGTAACAAAAAGAAAAATGGCATAGACGACATCGAAAAGGCCGCCGAAGACGATGTAGAACACATATTCAACGACACCTTCCGTGAGGAGCTGCGTAACAGGGGTCGCTTACACTTCGAAAAAATTATTTCAGAAAACGCCATGTTTTTGCAGCAAGATCTACGGCTCACCACGAGTCAACTAAACGAATACATGAAAACCGAAATAACACGCAACCTAAAAGAGGAATTTGCCAAGTACGAACAGTCTATCAACGACGCCAAGCAGCTTGCCGTAGATTCGATTCAAAAAACCAACACCGCTATTGACGAACAGCGACAGCTACTGGGCCAGCAGGTCCAACAGCAAATTGTGGCCGAAAAACAGCAACTTGTTGAGCGGTTCGAACAAAACATGACCGATATTATCAATCACTACGTTTTGGCGGCCATCGGTGACCAAATAGACCTGAACGATCAGCTTGAATACATCTTAAACGACCTCGAAGCCAACCGTGAGGCCATAATACAGGACATACTGCATGGCGCCTGATTCGAAAGCTCCTGTTTTGCCCGTAGGCGTGGTTGGGCTTGTCGATGTGGGCAGGCTAATACGAGAGGTAGAGCAGCTTCAAGATGCACTGCGCAGCGAAGCCTTGCGTTCGGGTGCGGCGCCTAGCCAAGCTCCCAAAATGAGCTTGCTGCTGGATCAGCTCGTGTCGACCAATAACCTCGATATTGCCCAGGAAAGCCAGCGCCAGGCCATTATAGACTTTCTTAAATTGGTGAAAAAAGATGCCCCGCGTTTGCATATGAGCTTTAGTGCTAACCCTTCAGCTCAGTTTACGGGCAAGCTTATGACGTGGTTGCGCCAAAATATTCACCCTCACACATTGCTAACGATTGGGCTTCAGCCTGGTATTGGTGCGGGGTGCGTACTGCGCAGCACCAACAAATATTTCGATATGTCTCTTAGTAAATCGTTTGGCGACAAGCGAGACTTGTTAATGCAGCGCCTCCGCGCACAGGGGCCAGCATGAGTTTCGACAACCAACATTTTGCAAAACTCATCGAATCGGGTAAGCCTGTTGGCGAAGTCATTGCGGTTGAGAGGTTTCTTATACAGGTAAGTGGTTTACAGCCTTCTGCTCTTAATGCGCTTGTCATGTTTGAAGATGGCAGCAAGGGCTTTATTAGTCAAATTCATACTGATCACGTGGTTGTTTTGCACCTTGGTTCAGAGTCTTTGCGTATTGGTATGGTGGCTGTTTTGCAGCATCAAGAACTGGTTTGCAAGGTGGGCAAGGACTACATTGGTCGTGTGGTTTCGGTTACGGGCGATCCGCTCGATGGCAAAGGCCCTGTCCCTGCCGATAGTGTCTGGCCCGTGTTCAACACCGCCCCACCCCTGTATCAGCGTAAGTTGCTTGAAGACCAGTTGGAAAGTGGCGTTACAGCCATTGACGCACTGTTTCCTCTGGTACGTGGGCAGCGTATGGCGCTGCTGGGCGACAGCAAGTCAGGTAAAAGTACAGTGGTAACGCAGCTTGCCATTAACCAAAAAAACACCGATCAAATTGTCGTGTATTGCCTGATCGCAAAGCGGCGAAGCGATGTCGATATGCTTTTAACTCGCCTGCAAGACAACGGCGGACTCGAAAAGGCTATTGTGGTAGTAAGTACCATGTTCGAGTCACTCATAATGAGCTATATTGCCCCATACGTGGCCTGTGCTATGGCGGAATATTTATGGCAAAAATGCGACCAAGACACCATTATTATTTATGACGACCTTACCAGTCACGCGCATGCCTACCGCGAAGTTGCGCTGTTATCTGGCGTGAGCCCTGGCCGCGATAGTTACCCAGGCGATATGTTCTACGCCCACTCAAGTTTGCTTGAGCGAGCAGGGCGGCTCGATAGCAACGGTTGCTGCCTTACCAGCATACCGGTGGTGCATGCCGCCAACGGCGATATAACTGCTTATCTGCCAACCAACATTATGTCGATTACCGATGGTCAGTGGATTCTCGACATGGATATTTTTAGAAACGGTATTCGCCCCGCGCTAAACATAGGGTTAAGTGTGACGCGCGCGGGCGGCGTTGGTCACAACAAGCGCCAAAAAGATCTGGCCGCCCAAACGCTTAAAATGCTAGCCAACTATCGTCAAGCCGAAGAGTTTTCGCACTTTGGTTCCGAACTTGGTCCCGAGGCTAAGTATGCTCTTGCCACGGGTAAGCGAGTCTTCGAGCTCATGACACAAGCGCCTGGCGATACCTTTTCTTTGACAGCGCAGCAGCTTATGCTCGACATTGTCTTACATGTTGCCGAGGGCGACCTGCTCGATATTAACGCGCTTAAGCTCAACGCCAACGATTTCGCCCGAAAAGTAACCTCCGACGAAGACTACCCCAAAATTCACGATCAGCTCGTTGAACAATGTGTTAAGAACACTCTGCAATCGGCACCAAAAGATAAAAAGCCCGAGTCCGAGGATTCATCTGCTAAATCTGATAAGCCTAGCGATGACCACAGCGACAAACACAAAGACCAAAAGAACGAACAGTCTACAAATGCCGAAAAGTCTGCCGAGTCTCACGATGACGCCGAAAAACCCACAGATAACACCGCAGCAACCTCTACTGAAACCCCGCATGAAGAACCCAAGAAAGAAGAGGTTCACGCGTGAGACGACCCAACGAAATCGCCAAAGACGAAGCCTCTATGGCTACGCTTGTAGAACTCACTAGCGTTTTTGAGGGCATTGCCAGCATGCGGATAGCCCAAACCAAAAACCAAGTGCTAGAGTCGACCAAGTTTTTTGATGAGCTATGGAAAATTTACACACAGCTTCGTGTTGATAACATTTTTTCTTTCGGTCGGGGCAATAGTAGCAAAGTTGTACTCGACAAAGAACTGTACATAATTATTACTGCCGAGGGCGGTTTTAGTGGTGATATCGACCAAAAATTGGTGCAGTACATGCTCGATAATTACGACCCCGCCCAAAACGACATTATTGTCATTGGCCACCACGGTGCCATGCAGCTCAGTCAGCATGGTGTGAGTTTTCGTAAGTACTACAAGCTACCAAACAAAGATAAAAACATTAATGTGAGCCCAATTATTCGCGAAATTCAGGAATATAAAAAGTGCAGTGTGTTTTATCAGCAATACATTTCACTGATGGACCAAGAGGTTAAGCGTATTTCGCTTTCGATGGCTGTTAAGTCGGCGGGAATGGTTAGCGATAAGCCAGACGAAATTATTAGCGAGGCCAACTACATATTCGAACCCAGCAGCTTTGCAGTGGCTTCTCACCTGGAACGTTCTATGATGAAGATTGCGCTCGGGCAGCTTATTTTGCAGTCTAAGCTTGCCCAGTACGCCTCGAGGTTTCGCGCCATGAGCGCCTCGCATCAGCGGGCCGACGAATCGAAAGCCGAACTTCACCTGGCCTACAATCGCTCTCGCCGTGCCGTGAAAGACGAGCGTCTAAAAGAAATCATTAATGGTATGAAAAAAAGTGCCGCAGGAGCCAAAACATGATCCGCGCTGTAAACACACAGACTATAGTGGCAGGCCTGCGAGGAGGTAATTTGTAATGGCGGGAGTGGTTATTTCTATTAAAGACCTAGTGGTAAAAGTGCAGTTCGATGCCGACCCACCCGATGTAAACGAAATTTTGGCTGCCGACAACGAAAAGCAAACCAAGCTACTAGTTGACCATCTCGAAGTGGGCGGTATAGCTTTTTGCTTAAATGTTCGCTCTGACCGCAGTTTACTAAAAGGCACAACGGTGCAGCGAACAGGCAAGGGCATAGAGATCCCGATTGGTAAGCTTACGATTGGCCGTATTCTGAATGCCCTCGGCGACCCGCTCGATGGCCAACCAGCCATAGAAGGTGCAGACGTAAAGTACAAAGATATTTTAAAACTCCCCCCAAGAAGCACGAACTTTTCGGTTTCAAAGCCCGAAATTCTTGAAACAGGCATAAAGGTAATCGACTTCTTAACACCGTTCGTAAAGGGTCGCAAAATTGGCGTTATTGGTGGTGCGGGTGTGGGTAAAACTGTGGTGACCATGGAGCTTATTAACAACACTGCCAAAGGCGGTGGTAGCTTGTCGTTTTTCTCGGGGATTGGTGAACGTATTCGTGAAGGTCACGAGCTATGGGATACGTTGCGCGAAAACGATCTGCTTAAAAACACCTGCATGTTCTTTGCGCAAATGAACGAAAACCCTGTGCAGCGTTCACTAATTGGCGTTTCGGCTACCGCTGCTGCCGAGTATTTTCGTGACGAAGAGCACCAAGACATTCTATTTTTTGCCGACAATATGTTCCGCTACATTCAGGCCCGTAACGAACTTTCGACCATTCTCGACCAAGTGCCCAACGAAGGCGGTTACGAGCCGACTGTTTTCTCAGACGTAAAGGTACTGCAAGACCGCCTAAGTTCCAACGAAAACGGCTCAATCACCTCAGTGCAGACCATTTACGTGCCAGCCGATGACATTTCTGACCCTGCCGTGCAGTTTATTCAGCATGAAATGGATTCTACAATTGTACTCAGTCGTAAAGTGGCCGAACAGGGTGTGCGGCCAGCTGTTGACCTAACGCTTACCAGTTCAAGCTTGCTAACGCCCGAAATTGTGGGCGAACGGCATTATGTATTAAGTGTGCAGGTTCAGGCGCTGCTGCAAAAATACGAATCTTTAAAGGGTATTATTGCCATTATTGGCGAAAACGAACTCAGCCCAGCCGACCGCGCCGATTACGCCAAGGCTAAAAAACTAATTGCGAACTTTTCGCAAAATATGAACGTTATGACGAAGCACAACGGGGTACCTGGCGATTACTTTACGCGTGAAGAAACGCTTAAGAGTATTGAAGAAATCATTATTTAAGGGTCATAACAAAGAGTACGCATAATGAGTGACACTGACCCCGCAAAACAGTCTGACCAAACTAGTGACGAGCCTCAGCCCGAGAAAGCAAAAGGCCGCGCCGACACAATTTACGTTAAGGTGTATGCTCCGTACAAAGTGTATTTTGAGGGCGACGCCACCAGCATTAGTGCTGCGAGCCTAACGGGTTCATTCGACATTTTGCCAAAACACCACAACTTTATTACACTGCTGGTGGCGTGCGATGTGGTGGTGCGAACTGCCAATGGAAACGAAGAAAAAATTCGTATTCAAGGCGGGATTATGCACGTAAAAGCAAACAGCGTAATTGTGTTTTTGGACGTGTAGTACCAAACGTTATTGAGGCCAGGACTGGTCCTTTCCATCTTCGCGGGAATAACAGCGTACCAGAGGTTTTAAGAGTTAGACTAACGAACAACGACTATTCGACTATAAAGTAGTCGAAGCCAAAGCTGGCGTTGCTAGCAGGGGCGTTGGCTGCGCACACGCTAAAATTGGTGGTAGTTCGGTTTATGTAATAGCCAATGGTGGCAGATGCCGCACCTACGGGCGTAATTTGAACGTATGGCGTATTGTTATACTTTTGGTTAAAGTTGACCGTTACGAAACAGCCAGCTCCTGCACTGCTACCCGTGTTAATGTTTATGCTTCCTGCGGTATCAGAGCCGCTGACTGCGGCAGTGCCGCCATTGCCCAAAGCTGGTCCGTTGGTGCGGCCTGGCGCTGCCCCACCTATGTCGATGTGTTTGGTAAGGCTTAAGTCGCCGTTTAGCTGCAAGGTGTTTACGGTAATAGCAGGCGCCGAAATGGCGCCGCCAAAGGTCGCACCCGCGGCAACACTTAACGTTTTTTGTACCAAAAGCTGGCCTTGGGTGCTTATGTCGCCTGTTACACTCAAGTTTTTGTTGACCTGAATTTGTTCAAACACACTGTTGCCAGAAACCGTAATACCTGGCACGCTCAGGCTGCCGCCCACTTTAATAGGCCCTGCTACTTCAAGGCCATCGCGTACCAAAACTTTGCCTGCAAACACGGCATTGCTTTGAACGTTCAAAACCTGTTTTGGCTGGCCTACTGTCATATCGGTGGTTGCAAGCTGTTTTAGGGTGGTGTCGGTTAGAGCCTGAGTTTGTACGGTGCTTTTATCGGCCTTTTTGCTTGCCAGGTAAGTAACGAGAATAATTGCGCCCGCTACTGTTAGCAGAAAAATAAAGAGCAGTAAGTATATGTTGACGTGTTTAATGAGGCGCCGTAAAGGTGGCTCGTTTGAACTGGCCCTGTCGGCGGGGTCAGTTATTTTGCCAGCGGTCGAAGCATCATTTTCTAGGCTTGATTCGTCGGTGGGTGATTCGAGTGAACTCGTGCTGGTAGATTCAAGACTATTATTTTTATCTTGCTCTGCCGCGGATTCCTCGCCAGTCTGCTGCTCTTTGTCGTTTGATTCCATATGAAACACTTATGCTTAGCTTAGTGTAATCATACATGACTTTGGCGGCAAAGGGAATAATTATGGGTGTGAATAAAGAATGAAGAATGAGGAATGAGGAATGAGGAATGAGGAATGAGGAATGAAGAATGAAGAATGAAGAATGAAGAATGAAGAATGAAGAGTGGAGAATGGAGAATGCCTCCATACTTTCCGTCATACTCAAATATTTAGGTTACAAGCGTACGCATGGCCGCCCTAAACCGTGTCGTTTACGCGGCCATTGTTGGCAATCGGCCTTTGGGCTCTTCTAAGATCTTACGTTCCAAGCTCTACAATCTGCCCCTATGGTTGCTTCTAGAAGCAAAATGCGCGAAAATAAGCATAATGAGTATGCGTAGGAATCGTTACGGTCGATGGGTAGCTATCTTTAGTCTAGCAGTGACCCTGTGCTTTGCTTTTACTAGCCCAACCTACGCCGTTTGCGCAACCAATCCCGACCTTCAGGCTTGCTCAACAGGCCAATACGGTGTGGGTGAAGTGTTTTTTGGCAGTGGCGGCGAACTTGAGGCCTGCTCAACAGGCCAATACTGCGCCAAACAATCGGCTGGCGAACTTACAGTAGGTAACACAAAAGGTGGTCAGTATCAGGCTCAGGCGGGGTTTAACACCGATCGTACGCCGTGGATAGAGGTTGTCGTAGAAGATACGGCTGTCGACGTTGGTGTGCTTTCTACCTCACACCCAAATGTTGGTACGGCACGGTTCTATGTAAAGTCCTACCTTAGCAGTGGTTATGTAGTGCAAACGTGGGGCGGCCCACCCAAAAACGGTTCTCGATTGTTTGCTACTCCATCTACGCCTGCTGCGTCTACGCCTGGCACCGAGCAGTTCGGTATAAACCTAGCTGCAAATACGGGGGTAACTGGCGCAGTTAATGGTAGCGGTACTGCTACGCCAAACTTCGGCGCCGTGCCCACGCAAGACCCCGATAGCACGTTTAGTTTTGGTAAAGCAAATGACGGCACGGTAGGTGGCGCAGGCCAGGTGTATAACACTGCTAACAGCTTCAAATATACGAACGGCGATATTATTGCGTATTCCACCAGCAGTTCGGGCTACACGCACTACACCGTTTCTTATTTATTTAACGTAAGTCCCGTGACACCAGGTGGAACGTACACCATGAACCACGTCTTAGTCGCTACTGCAACTTTTTAGAGCTGAACAGTATTTCTTACAACAATCAACGCATTTTATAGATAAAAACACCTTGTAATCATATTTTTTAGTTGCTAAAGTAGTGATGTAAATATTAATCAAACACTTACAACAAGGAGAAATACCCTATGCATATCAACTATAAGGTGCTACGACGCCCAGCCGCTGCGCTCACCGCTCTGGCGCTCGTAGTTGGTACGGCTACACCAGCCTTACTGGGCTCGAAAGTCTTCGCAGCCAACCAAGTAACAAACCGAAGCATCCAAATGAGCGATTCCGCTCCCAGTGGTGGTTCTATTACCTCAGGCGTGGGTAGTGGTACAAACGTAAGCTATAGTCTTACCT
>JBATSO010000025.1:0-4297 GCA_049293335.1 Saccharimonadales bacterium (SeqCode) | reverse complement strand
ATAGGGTTACTAGCTCCATAGTAGTGTCTCCTTTTATGTTTGTTTTGTTAGTACAAACAGAATAACAGGGCTAACGCCCTGTTATCTACTCAAACGAAGAGGAGACTCTTATGTGAAGCTGGGGTTAGATAGTCTTTTAGCAAACTATTCGGCCAACCAAACCCGACGAGATATGCGTCTCATACCGCTAACCCATGCGCGTTGTGTCCTTATGCAGTCAGTTCAACGAGGACGGACCGCGACTGCCGCGTAGTCTGTTTAGTGGAGCCTATTGTTGGCTTGATTGACGGGCATGTTTTTCTATAGGGCACGAGTTTCGCACCAGCCGGCCTGCTCAGATGCGGCCTTAAAACGGTATTAGCCCATGAAAGTAGAAAATTTTAGCTAGGTTTTTTCCTATTTGGTTTGAGTAGGTGTGACAAAAAGTTGGGCATATGCCTGCGCAGTTGCCCGTTGCTTAACCGTGCCATCTGTTAGCTGCAAAATAGCCCCGTGATATCCTACCCCTGCAAGTGGTGCCACAATTTGTTCCGCAGCCGCAGGGTCAATAATAAACAGCTTTGCAAAGATATCTGCCTGCACGCCGCTTGTAGCCATCACCGTCGCAGACTCTACATTGCTTGAGGCTGGTTCGTTCGTGAGCGGGTTTATAATATGATGCCAACCCTGGCCCCGACGTTTGACCGTTGTTGATGTCGCCGCTGCAAACAGTGCAGCATCCTCATTCACGAGCACTCCGACCTTTTGAGTAGTGTCATTGGCCGCCTCTATGCCTACTCTCCACGGCGCATCGGTTAGCGTGTAGCCTTTACACAACACGTCTCCTCCAAGCGATATACAGTAGCCGGCCAATTCGTATTTGTCTAAAACCGCACCTAGCACATCTAGCGCGTAGCCCTTTCCTATCCCTCCAAAATCTAGGGCAGTGCTGGTCGGAATATAAGCTTGCTCGTCTTGCAGTAACAGTTCCTCTATGTTGACAACTGTTCTGTTTCTAACGTCTAGGCGTGTGTCAAAATCATTAACGGCCGGCCATGAGCCTGTGTAGCCAACTTTCTGCAAAGTAGGCAAAATAAATGGATTAAATAAACCCTTCGTCAAACTACCAAAGTGCTTACATAGCTTAAGCATCTGATAAAATTCAGGCGACACTTTGTACCACTCACCTGCCCGAGCATTGAACTTGCTGAGTTCGCTGCCCTCCTTAAAACGACTAAAGCGAGCTTCAAAATCGGACAATGTTTGCCAGACAACTTCAAAAATTGGCGCTGCAACAGCAGGTGCCGCCACAATGAAAATAGTCGCCTCTGTACCCAAGGCGTGGCGATGTTCTTTTTGATAGGCAATTCTATCTGTCATGTAAGTTAATTATAACCTCTTCCTGCGGGTTCCATGTTTTATCACTTTCAACAACTACTTCACGAGTTTTTGTAGAAAAATCCTCAAAACCTTCGTCTGTATGCTCCAAGGTGAAAACTTGTGCTGGCTGCGCTGTCTCGGCACCCGTTTTTTTGGCTGCCGTCGTATGCAACGCCCGCACCACTGGTTTGGCCGCTTCCTGCAGTCCCACTTTGTCCACGTTGGCTGCTTGATTGTACCATTTTTCATCGGCAATTTCTTTGGCGATCGTTTGCTGCTGGATACCTTCTAGCAACGCCAGGTACGTTTCCAGCCCACCGTACTCTTCAACGTTCTTAAGGCTGCCATCCTCTAGCACATATATTGTATCCATGAGTGCGAGCAACGATTTGCGGTGAGTAACCATAAGGACTGTTTTATTCTGCACCAACTGCATGAGCGAGTCGCGAATGTAGTTTTCGCTCTTTGCATCCAAAGCGGCTGTTGGTTCATCTAGGCAAAGAATGGGCGCATTTTTTATAAGCGAACGAGCAATCGCTACCCGCTGACGCTGCCCACCACTTAAGGAAGAGCCATTTTCTCCCGCCAAAGAGTTAATACCCATTGGCAGCTTAGCCGTAAACTCAATAACGTTGGCAACCTCCACCGCATGTTTGATTTCGTCTAAAGAAACCTGTCGGTAAACATCGCCGTCATAAATATTCTCTAGTATGGTACCCGTGAATAGTTGTGGTGTTTGACTTACCCAAGCTATCTTTTGACGTAACCCCTCGAGCGAAACAGATTGGATATCGATTCCGTCAACTAATATAGTACCCTTGGTTGGCTCAATGAAAAGTGGCAATAGCTTAAGGAGCGTGCTCTTCCCGCTACCGCTAGGGCCTATAATGGCAACTTTTTCACCGGGCTTTACGGTAAGTGACAAATCTTTAAATACTTGCTGGCCCTGATAATCATAACTAACACTCTGAAATTCAATTTCGCCACGTATGGTCGCCGGTAAAGCGCGCTCCTTTCGTAGGTTCTCTATACCTTCATGGTCACTTAATATTTCGTAGACTCGGCCAACATCAATCTTTTTTTGGTATCGACTGGTAACACGCTGCACAAGATCCTGAACGGGCCACTGTAAATACCCCATGTATGTCATAAAAATGAAAAGTTGACCGAACGTCATCTCATGGCGCAAGGCTGCCGTACCGCCGTAGTACATAACAATAGAGGTAGCGATTATGACCAGCAGCATGTTGGAGTTCTTGAGAAGGTTACTCCACATCAAGTTTGCTTTTGTAACTCGGTACCCCGCATGCCACAGATCGTCTACTCGCAGTATCTGCTTTTCTTCAAGCGTAAACGCTTGCACGGTTTCGGCGTTATCTACAGACTCATTGATTGCACTAGCTGTTTTGCTGTTTATTTCTGTAAGTTGCCGAGAATATTTGCCTAGATGAGGCGCAATAAAATGCATGGTTACATACAAAAGCGGCATAAGAGCAACCGAAATGAGCGTCAGGGGCACACTAAAGTTAATCATAATACAAAGCACTCCAATAACCATGATAATATCGCCGATAATAGACGCCGTGGTAGACAAAACCAGATCGGCTAGACTATTAGTGACCACGTTTTGTCTGTACACATAGTCGCCCTTTGCCAGACGCTGTTGGTGGTACAGTGGTAAATGAAGGATATGCCTAAACGACTCGGCTTTAATTGAGCGATTAAGCCAAAACCCGATCCTCAATAGCAAAAAATCACTCACCCAGCTAAAAGCCGCTCCAAAAACAAAGATCAGCAGCGTCATAAGTGAAGTGATAAGTATAAGTTTAGGTGTATGGGTATACGGCGCAAGCAGGCCTGGCGCAGTGATTGTGCCTAGAGCAGAGTCCGCCATAATCTTAGTAGGCCACGGCTTCAATAACATAAATAATGCCTGTCCAATACCTAAAAACACCATGAGACCCACTGCTGGTAAGGCTTTTTTTTGATATTTCTTAAGCCACGTTTTGAAATCGGTTTTTTGCGTTATGCTAGCATTTTTGGCAACCCACTCATCGACAACCTGATTGACCATAGCTCTAGGCCAACCAATTTGACACAGTAAATCCGCCAACATGCTCGTTGGTACCCCAGAAGCAACAGCCATTTCAATAGCTTGATAAAGTTTGGGTCTCATGTTCCACCCTCATTGTATTTATGCCTATTATACAGGATATCTGGCCCGTGCCTACAGTAGTTTTTGGCATATTTCTTCTTACTGTTCCGAGGGTCTATTGCCTGCGGTAACTAAGTAACCTCAGCTCGACATAAGCATCCCTGTTAGCCCCACCAGGTGCAAACAGGCGACGGTGCAAGGAAAAACGAATAGCAACTAGTATCGGCCGGCAAACAGCCAAACCTTACAAGCGGATCTACGACAAACCGCGGACATCCTACCAGCGAGTCCTAGAACGGCCAGACATTGGGCAGAAAACGAAAGAGGAGTTGACAAGACAGTACGAATGCTTGAATCCCAAGCGACTCCGTGACAGAATACGACTATTAACCTGGAAAGGATTCAGCGGGAGCAGGGGTACCACTTCTAGCCGTTACCGAGATGGATAACCTTTACTAATGATCTAATGCGGTGACTGCTTATCGCCATCGACAAGACTTGCTTCGTATTTAGTAATATGGTTTTATCGGACGGTCTGAGCATAAGGGCAAACTGCATATTTGGAACCATAAAATTGGGCTTCCATTTGAGCAAGCTAAGGCGTTAGTGGCCCATGCTGATGATACAAAAAAGACCCAGAACGTTTCTGAGTCTCTTATGGTGACCCCAAGGAGAATCGAACTCCTCTTGCCGGGATGAAAACCCGGTGTCCTAACCGATAGACGATGGGGCCGCACCGCTACTAAATAACGCCAAAATAGTGTACCACAACAGAGGCCAAAT
>JBATSO010000024.1:0-2210 GCA_049293335.1 Saccharimonadales bacterium (SeqCode) | reverse complement strand
AGGGGGGATGATTGGGGTTAAGTCGTAACAAGGTATCCGTACGGGAACGTGCGGATGGATTACCTCCTTTCTAGGGAGAAACTAACCTGCAAACGAGTAATCAATGCAGAGTTAGGTCGATGTCGATAAGTTGTAAATCAGTACTGACAACTTATACATCCATCTTCGGATGGACGACACATTCAGTTTCTGAACCTTTAGTGAACATGACGTTGATTGCACTATTCAGTTTTTACTCAGCCAAGCACTGATACACTCTGATATTATAAAGGAGCCCCACATTGCGAGAGGGCTTCTTTTTATAGCTGAACAGAGTTTCTGGTGGTATATAACACAGGGTACACGAAGATAATTTAATTATTTGATAGGGGGGTGTTGTGGAGTGTCATGGGGCGCTCGGGTGGTTTTTGGTCTTTTAGCACAACTAAGTAGTCTGGTTTTGTTTCCACAATCTTTTCGATGGCTGCAACTTCATGACCGGGAAGTATCACAAACTGTTTTCGATTCTTATGAATTTTTGTATAGGTTGAGGGTGTTAACCTAATGCGCTCTGTGCAGGCTTCTTCCGCGCATTCACAATAAAAGTGAAGGGGAGTGTTATGTCTGGCGAGCAGCGATTGATGGCCTTCTTTTTCGGCCATGGCTTTAAGTTCTTTCACTCCGTGCTGAACCTGCTCGTTAAACTGGCGAAAAACAGCCTCGTTTTCGGTCATGCGTCGTTCTGAGCGCTGCGATGTCATGAGCGTATCATACCGTGAATAGCGCTCTGTCGCTAGCAACAAACAACTTTTGGGCATATTGAGCACAGAGGAAACCATAAACTGTTGAGTTTTTGTCTAAGATTGGGTAGAATACAGCGGTAGTTTATTTTTTTTGGGGTGATAGCTCAGTTGGCTAGAGCACCTGCTTTGCAAGCAGGGGGTCCGGGGTTCGAGTCCCCGTCACTCCACCACACAATGTTTCTCTGAAGCCATAGGGAAAAAGAGCAGCCGGCCAAAATGTATTCCATTTTGCCCGCGCGAAGAGAAAAAACTATAGGTTTTGTCTCGATTGTGGTTTTATGGGGGCGCAGTGCCTCAAGCACAGCGTCTCCACCATGTACTTTTGTAGGGGCCATTAGCTCAGATGGTTAGAGCGCGTCACTGCAAATGGCAACTGAATGCAACGGAAGCAACTTTACAATACAACTATGTCTGACTTGTGGGCGATTAGCTCAGCTGGTTAGAGCGCGTCACTGATAATGACGAGGTCGGAGGTTCGAGTCCCTCATCGCCCACCAGTCAGATCTAGTTGTTGAATCATTTTCTCCGCTAGGAGGTAATGACGAGGTCGGAGCATTGCTGATTTTGATTGACAGTATTCGTGTATGCAATAGACATTTCATTCGAGCCTACAGAAAAGCCAAGACTTTGGCTTTCTGCCTCATCGCCCATGAAAAAAGATTCTTAAAATCCGCGCCTAGAGGATTTTTTGTGAGATATATTACAAATTGCCATAATTCTTCCAGGGGCAGAGGTGTTGCAAATATGACTACAGGAAAGGCTTGACCGCCCCTGTTTAAAGTAGTACAATCTTACGGATGCTTGAGTTTAGACAGTGAGGCTTCGCCGAACGTAAACCGCCAAGCTTTAAGCTTAAACTCAAGCTACAAAATGCATCACTATTCTGTAAAAGGGTAGCGGTTGCATGGTCTTGAGTCGTAAATTAAAAATTTGGCACATAGAGAAGAGAAAGCAATTGTATTTGATTTTCAAATTTTCAAATACGAATTTAAGACAAACGGCTATTGGCTCTAAGTTTTACTTAGACATACCAATAACTAGTCAACGCGAGCATTTATTTTTACGAGTAAGTGTTCGTGATTAGTCCAACGATTTTTAATTGTTGGGCAATTGCACAAACGAGACTTTTATTAGTCTCAATTTCGTAAAAAGTTACTCAAGCGCGCACAAAGGATGCCTTGACATGTAATACCGATGAAGGACGTGATGAGCTGCGAAAAGCCACGGGGAGCTGCCAAATAAGCTTTGAGCCGTGGATGTCCGAATGGGGAAACCCGGTTAGAGTAATGTCTAATCACACCTATCTGAATATATAGGATAGGGAGTAGGTAACCGCCTGAACTGAAACATCTTAGTAGGGCGAGGAAGAGAAAGTAAACAACGATTCCGGTAGTAGTGGCGAGCGAATCCGGAACAGCCCAAACCTTA
>JBATSO010000023.1:0-2296 GCA_049293335.1 Saccharimonadales bacterium (SeqCode) | reverse complement strand
GACTTGGTTCGTCAACGCTTATTACAATACTACCTGCGCTTTCGCGGGCAAACAAGCTCGTAACCTTCACTATATTTATACATTCACTTCTTGAAAGGGTTGCGCTGGTTTCAAATTTTTCTGGAATGAGCTTGCGGTAGTCAGGGTAATTGCCCTCTATGAGTCGTGCTACTAGTTCGACCTCGCCCACCTTAAATAGCGCCTGCTGGTCATCACAGGTTACTTCTATATCACCTGATTGATCGTTGATGATTCTAAGAACATCTTGTAGGGCCGAGGCGGGCATCAAAAGCCGAATATCTTCCGAAATCTTAACAAGCTTTTTTTCTGCTAGCCGATAGCTGTCGGTGCTGGCAATATATAGTTCTTTCTCGACAGTATGAAACAGTACACCGGTAAGCACTGGGCGACTTTCGTCATTAGAGGCTGCAAAAACAACTTGCTGCAAGCCTTCTTTAAAAAGCGGTGCCGCAATAACCCAGGTTGAACCATTTTCGGGCGTTGGCATAACAGGGAACTCGTCGGCCGAAACACCGTTTATAACTGACTTGTAGTGGTCTGTTTGAACGGTAAGGCGCATATTTTCTTCTTCGAGTTCTATCACCCCGCTGGGTAGCCCAGAAATAAGGTCTTGAAACAACCGAGCAGGCACCGTAATACTACCTTCTCTTTGAATTTGCGCCCCTACATAACTCGAAATACCAATATCGAGATTTGTTGCCGCCAGTTTTAACCGGTTATCTTCAACTTTTAGTAATACGTTCGCTAGTATTGGTAGAGTGCCCCGCGTACTTGCAACACGAGCAACATAACTAAGTGCCTTTGTAAGGTTTTCTTGAGTTACTTTAAACTTCATAAAAGTCCTTCTGGGCCTTCGTGCCCTATTAATAAAATATTTTCTTTTCTAGTTGAGGTGCTTATTATTGGTGCTGTGCACACTGAGTATAAATAAGCAGTAACAGAGAGAAACTGTATAAAAAAGCTGTGTATAAACGAACACATAAACTGTGCAAGACACGGGGACAAACGAGGCCGATTACCCACACCCAACATGTCGGCCCCGCTCCATGTGGAAAAGAACCTATAGATATCCCCACCAATACCCAGGCCTTTTCCACCGCTCATCCACACAATGCTACGCATATAGTTGGTCCTTAATGTCGGTCAGTGCCGTTCTAATTTGCGGATCTAGATTGGCTTCGCGTTCGATTTTTTCGACAGAGTGTATGGCGGTAGTATGGTCTTTACGGCCCAGTTCGTGGGCTATTTTTGGAAAGCTTAAATGTAGCTCACTTCTTAAAAGATACATCGCAACCTGGCGCGGCACTACAATGTCTTTGTCGCGCTTTGGCCCAAGTAAATCCTCGAGATGAATCTGATAATATTTGGCACAGCGCTCAATAATTTGCCGCGCACTCAGATGTTTTGGGCGAGTTCGGCCCGAGCCAAGCAGTCCCGTAACGGTTGCCAGGTTTGGTTGAAGGCCCCGCATTTCACAAAACGCCAGCACCTGATTAAGGGCGCCCTCGAGTTCACGAATGTTGGTTTGAAACTGGGTCGACAAATACTCAACTACATCGGTCGGCAGCACGATGTTTTTTTCCTCGGCCTTAGACTGAATAATGGCACACCTTGTTTCAAAGTCGGGGTTTTGCATGTCGATACTCATGCCCCACACGAAACGACTTTTTAAGCGTTCCTCTAGAGTTGGAATGTCTTTTGGCGGCTTGTCGCTGCTAAGAATAAGCTGCTTGTCGGCCTGGCGCAGCGTATTAAAAGTGTGAAAAAACTCTTCCTGAACTTTTTCTTTACCTGCAAAAAATTGCACATCATCAACGATCAGCACGTCTGCGCCCCTGTAAAAGTCTGCAAAATCGGCATTCTTTTTAAACCGAAGAGCGTGCACAAATTCTTTCACAAATTGCTCGCTCGTTATGTACACGACGCGCGCTGAAGGGTTTTGGGCGAGGATCGCATTGCCAACAGCCTGTATAAGGTGGGTTTTGCCAATCCCCGCGCCGCCGTATAAAAACAATGGGTTATATTTGGTACCAACCTCGGCCGCCACTGCCTGGCAGGCCGCGTAGGCAAGTTCATTGCCAGCTCCTACAATAAAGCTTTCGAACGTATACCGTTCGTTAATACCCTGGCGATAAGCACGTACACCCAGTGCGCTGGGCCCTCCCGCACTAGGTACCGCTTGTCTTTGTGAAGAGAGCTGCCGCGTTACTACAGAATCAAGTACCAACGACTCGTCCTCAGAACGGGGCGCCGAAGCTTGAATTTTATACTCAAC
>JBATSO010000022.1:0-26214 GCA_049293335.1 Saccharimonadales bacterium (SeqCode) | reverse complement strand
GCGGGAGCATTACAACCTCTTCAGCCCCAATCGATAAGCCAATCTGGCGCGTAGCCACAGCCGCCTCTGCCGCCACCTGGTGGCTCCAAACCCCCCAAAAACCCTTCGAAGCACTCACCACCAGCCTCGTGTCGCAAAACTTGCTTAAAGTAGGGCATTGATGAAAAGCCTACAGTCCCCGCTAAGCCTTCAATAAAAGAAATTTGCTTGAATAATTGGGTGCTGTTTGACGTAAACATGAGTTTCGCACCAGCCAGCGGTGTCAGACACGCCGCATCTGAGCAGGCTGTCTGGCGCGAAACTCGTGGTAAAGTAATTGCTCGTAGCGCAGACCAAACTTGACCTGTCTTTGGGAGGCCCGAAACTTCATCTTTGAAAAGCAAACTTTCAATGTAGCGTTCGGGTATTTTTGGTGGGCAAGGAGGGAATCGAACCCTCAATCCGTAAGGAACACGATTTTGAGTCGTGCGCGTATACCAATTCCGCCACTTGCCCGTCAAGAATATCCGAAGTTCGCAGCAGTGAAATCTCTGTCATACACCACTGCGGTGCAAAATGCCACTTGAACTACACATATTGACCATACTGAGTTACTATAACCATAAGTAAAACCATGGTTATCAGAGGTGTATTGTACTATACTGTTTACAGAAACGCGAGTGGGCGCCGCACTATTGCACTGCGCACTCGCGCTAAAGCGGTAGCCTATGCATGAACAGTAACCCATTATTTCCTAACAACAACCCCATCAAGCCTGCCGCGGCAGATCAAGCGGCTGTGGAGCTCATACGAGCCAAGGTGTCTCGGGCGTACGGCGAAGAACCTGCTGCCGCCCAAGAACTTGCCAAGGTTAAAAAGGAACGAGTTTTAAGCAAGCATCAGTTGTTTATGCAGGAACTCGGGCAATCGGGCCGAAGCCTAGCCGAAATTCAAACCGAATGGCACCACTATTACACCCAGCTTGGCGATGTCGAAAAGCGCGAGGTATGGGAGGAGTTTTACGCTGCCAACCAGCATACGCCGTATCAAAAGCTGTTTCAAAAACAGGTTCCCGTGGCCACACGTAAATCTCTTCAGCAACCCATGCCCATGCGAGAGGTGCCAACTGGACTCCCTACGCAACCAGCCGCCGTGAACGCGGGCGGCACTGGTGTTGTTATAGGTGGGGCCGGCCCATCTGACCGCAAGCTTCCCGCAAAAAAGAAGGGGCCGAGCAAAACAGGGCAACTCATGCGAAAAACCAAGGTTGGTCGTAAAATTGCCGATTCTAACGCCGCCCTCAATGCCCAGCAGCTTAAGCACAAAATTCAAGACAAGGTAAGTGCAGGTGGCAAGCTGGAAACGAAACATCATGTTCAGTCACTTTTATTTGGACTGGGCGTTGGCGCGATTGTGCTTTTAATAATGCTGTTTGGGTTTTTCAACGAATTTATTATTGCGCCGTTTATTCAACCGAGCCGTACGGTTACCGACACGCCGATTATTCTTGCCAATAACACCGCCGCCTCGGCCAACCCTACCGTAGTGGTGCCTAAAATTAACATTCAAATTCCGATTGATTTTGGGCTTAATTCTACCGATGAAGCAACTATTCAAAATTCTTTAAACAACGGGGTAGTGCACTATTCGAACACCGCTTTACCTGGCCAGAATGGTAACGGCGCGTATTTTGGACACTCTAGTCAAAACGTTTTTAATAACGGCAAATACAAGTTTGCCTTTGTACTACTACACCAAGTTACAACAGGTGATGTTTTTTCGATTATTTACAAGGGAAAGGTGTACTACTACCAAGTTTTTGCCAAAGAAGTTGTGCCACCTACCCAAGTTAGCGTGCTCAGCGACACAAAAGGCGAGCAAGCCACCGCCGTACTAATTACCTGCGACCCACCTGGCTTTAGCACGAACAGGCTAGTGGTATGGGGTAAACAAATAAGCCCAAGCCCCAGTACAAATACCGCTGCCGACACTCAAATTGCCGCTACAACACCCGCCGCACCCGTAAAACTTACCAGCAACGGACCAACCCTATGGACACGTATGTGGCGGGGTGTGCAGTTTTGGAAGTAGGGTTTTAATGAGGGCCTAGCCCTCAAAAATTAGGTTTGATATGTAGATAATGACAGTTCCCTCGTGTCTACAGAAAAGCCAAAACTTTGGCTTTCTGCCTCCTCGCTGTTTCGAAATGAATTCGAAACAGCTCTCCTCCTGCCCTAAAGGCTGCGCTGTCGCTTGCTTGAAGAAGCGCTGTCTCACCATGTTCGCCGGGATCGGGCCTAGGAGGGCCTAGCCCTCAAAAGTTAGGTTTGGTATGTAGAGAATGACAGTTCCCTCGTGTCTACAGAAAAGCCAAAGTCCAAACTCCAAGATCCAAGATCCAAGCTCCAAGATCTAAGATCCAAGCTCTACACCCCCAGCCCCTACTGAGCCTGCAGAGCAGTGCGGGATAGCTGGAAACCCGTGGCGCCTGGGGCAAGCTGGAACACATATTTATAATCTACCGAGAAAAACAGTGGCCATTCGGGCGAGGCGGCCTGCAAGGTTTGAATGTTTTGCATATCGTAGTCGAACAGCACTGCTTTACCGCCAGATACGTAGTAGAGGCGATTACCATCCATCCAGGTAGCGTGTTCTTGAGGCTTGTCGAGTGGCAAAGTCATAGCATAGGGGAACGTTTGGTCAGTGTCAAAATCGTGCACGGTAAAGTTCTGTCCATTTTGCACCACCACCATACGCGCCGTGGCCGAAAATGCTACGTACGTTGGGTTCGCCAGCCGTAAAAAGTGGCTCGGAACAGGAAAGCTCCTGGAGTTTTGGAGCTTTTGGTCAAACGGGTTTTTATAAACATGTATGCCTTTTTCGCTATCTGCTCCAACCAGCGCATACCAATCACCAGAGTAGCGTGTTATGTCAATATCGTAGCGCGTAGCCTGAGCGGGCAGTTGCCGCACTATCAACGAGCGGTTTGATTGCTGCAACACCACACTTACCAGCCCCGCCGTAGCCTTGCCGCTGGGGGGTGTATCGGTCACATACAAAATGGTGTCATCGCTATACGTTTTATAGGCTATAACATGTTCAATTGGCATGGCCAGCAATTGGCTGCCATCTACGGCCACCGCTCGGAGGGCTTTTGATTCGGTGTTGTACACATAAAATTCGGTTTTTTGCTTATTAAAAAAGCTGACCTGCTCTGAAGGACTAAGCACTAAGTCGCGTGAAATATTGCGGCTCGTGTCGGGCGTTTGGCGGTCGAACACCACATACTCCCGCCCAGCCACACCCGCCGCTGTAAAACCGTGTTCGAGTAGCACGCTTCGGTTATCATCGGCCCATTCAACCACTTTCCAGCTTTGCGGGCCATCGCCAGCGGTTAACAAACTAGCGGGAACAATGCTTTGAGCAATAAGTGGCTTCGCCGCGTTTCTAAGGTCGTAAACGGTAAATTTTCCAGACTGAACGTCTTCTGTTTCCATGCTTAGCAGCCACCGCCGATTAGGACTTTGCGATAAAATAGATGGCATTGCCGCATAATCGGTGACCTTGGCAGGTTTTAGAGTGGAGGGAATCAGAAAAGGGTAGTCAAAGCGCTGTACATCACCGCCCGCAACAGTTACCGAACGCTGCCAGTCTCGGTAGCCTGCCTGGCTCAACCGAATGGCATAGGTGCCGCTTTGTAGGTTTAGTTTGGAGTTGGTTTGATTGGGCATAAGCTTGTTGTCAACGTATATTGAACTGCCCGCTGGCTGGGTCGATAAAAACACCAGCCCACACCTATCGACCGCCCCGTGGCCGTCTACGCAGTAGCCATCGGTTTGATATAACAAAACAATGCTCGCAATAGTAATAGCGAGCGCCACTAAGCCGTAGCCCGTAAACAAAGCTATGCGGTTACGACGTTCCTTTCGAGGGTCTAGAAAATCCATAGATATAACGGAGTATACCGCAGCACCGATTATAAGACTATAGCAGTCCACCTGTAGTGCACCACAATTCCTCTTGCGTTTTCCTAACCAAAAGCAGTATGATTACCATATATAGTGATCAAGGGAAATAGGGGTCAACTACCATGAACAAACAAGTTATAAAAATAAATGGCACCGCCTACGATGCAGTTACGGGTAAACACATTCAGCCCGAGGCACCTAGCGAGGCCGAAAAAGTTACCGTAACCACTAAAAAAGCCAAAACCAACGTAGCTACACCCAAGCCACTCAATCACACTGCCCACAGGCAAACGCAAAGCACCAAAACGCTCATGAGACGCGCCGTTAAAAAACCAGCCCCTGGCCTGAAAAAAAAGGTACAAACGCAGCTCTCCCATAGCAGCGAGCACACTGTTACCGTTAAGCGCAGCGCCCGCAGTGTTAACCCAAAACGCGCGGCGACAGCCCAGGCTGTTCCGCAGAACGAGCAAGTGAGCCGATTTGGTCATTCGCTGGCCGTGCCGATTACTTTCGCACATGTACCCGTGCAACCTGCGCCTGCTAAAACTGCCGTGGCAGTTACGCCCGCCACACCACCGCCAACCACCGCCAATAAGCCTGTCGACATGTTTGAACAAGCCATCGCAAACGCTAACCATTACGTCGACCTAGCCGCCCGTAAAGGTCATATTAAAAAGAAGGTTCGCCGCCATATTATGAGCATGGCAGCGGGTTCATTTGCACTGCTCCTCATTGCAGGGTTCGCCGCCTACCAAAATACGCCAGGCTTACAGCTTAAAGTTGCTGGAATTCGGGCGGGGGTCGCCACTGGTTCGCAAAATTTCCAGGCAGCAGGCTTTGCCTTTAATGGTGTTCGGGCTCATAACTCTAAACTTTTGATTGGCCTCAAGGCCGCCGACGGCGACTACCAGTTAACCGAACAATCTACTAACTGGAGCGGCGAAGACATGATTAAACACATATCTTCGGTCAACGCCAGTGGTCAACCCAACTATTCCACCGTTGCAGTTGGCGAAAGCAACGCCTACCAATTTGCCAAAGACCAAGCCACCTGGGTCAAAAATGGTACCTGGTACCACATAAAGGGCAACAAGCCTCTTACATCCGACCAAATAAAAGCCCTGGTCGAAAACACATAACCTAACTAGCTAGTAGGCGAGTGTCTTAACTCTTTCGAGACAACTCTGTATACTAGCTGTATATGAAGACACCTCGAACTCGTTTTGCCCCCAGCCCAACTGGTTATATTCATGTTGGCAATGTACGCGCCGCATTATTCCCGTATTTACTCGCACGTCAGCAAAAGGGTAGTTTTATACTGCGTATTGAAGACACCGACCAAGCCCGTTTTGTCGAAGGCGCCACCGATCTTATTCTCGACACACTTGAATGGCTCGGAATTGAATGGAATGAAGGCCCCCGCAAAGGTGGTAGCTACGGCCCATACGTGCAGACCGAACGCCGCGATCACTATCAAAAGTGGGCCCAAAAACTTATCGACAAAGGCCTGGCCTACGCCGACCCCTATACCTCAGAACAAGTTCAAGGCTTCCGCGAAGAAGCCATAGCCGCTAAAAAAGCTTTTTTGTACCGCGACCATCGCCCCGCCAATCCGCCCGCCTGGGACGGCAGCCAGCCGCTGCGTTTTAAAGTACAAGACGTCAAACGCTACACCTGGCACGACCCAATTATGGGCGAACTCACCGCTGGGCCAGAGGCGCTCGACGACTTTATTCTTATAAAGGCCGACGGCCTGCCAACCTACAACTTTGCCCACATTGTCGACGATGCCGAAATGGGCGTCACCCACGTGATTCGCGGCCTGGAATACATATCGTCTATCCCACGCTATTTGTCGCTGTACGAGGCGCTTGAACTCGAAGTGCCAGTGTTGGCCTGTATGCCGCACATCATGGCGCCCGATGGCAAAAAGAAGCTCGGCAAGCGCGATGGCGCCCGTAGCGTTACCGAATATCGCACCGATGGCATTTTGCCCGAGGCTATGTTGAACTTCTTAGCCAGCATGGGCTGGAACGATGGCACCGAACAAGAGCTCTTCACCAAAGACGAACTGATTGAAAAGTTCAGCCTAGAACGTGTCCAGCGCAGTGGCGCGCGCTTCGACGAACAACGCCTGCTGTGGATGAACGGGCAGTGGATCCGCCGACTCAGCCTAGACGACCTTTATGGGCGCGTTGAAGCCTACTGGCCGCCGAGTGCCACTACAGCCAGCGAGGTGCACAAAAAACAAGTGCTTAGCCTGGTACAAGACCGCTTGAAAAGCCTGGCAGAACTGCCCCTCATGACCAACTACTTTTTCGAGCAACCAAAACGTAATGAAGCGCTTATAACAGAGAACAAACAGCTCAAAAAACTCGAACCAAGTGAAATGAACGCCTTAATAACCGCCGCCCACGATAAACTGGCCACCGTAGAACAGTGGAGCGCCGAGCACATCCAAGCCGCCCTAAACCAACTACTAGAAGAAACAGGTCAAAAACCTGGCATACTATTTAGTCTCATTCGCATCTACACCACATGGGCACCGTTTAGCCCTCAGCTCGATGCCACCCTAACCCTGTTAGGCCAACCCCAAACCCTCGCAAGACTACAAGTACAGCCTTAGTTACGCCCCTCGACGGCGGTTGTCATCGATTTTATTGTGTATGACTGTTGTAGTATATCCTGGCGTCACCGTAGTCTTGGCGCCGTGAATGTGTGTCGATATGCCCACTGCCACATGACCTACAATATCTTCCACAGGTAGCACCTCTCGAGGTTTGCGCGAAACACCATTGCTAACAACATGCATCCGTTTGGTTCTAAAAACGGTTTCCTGCGATTCTTGTCCTCCTCGTACTACACAAGAGCCAAAACATTGAACGCTAGTCGCACCCACTATACCCGCTAGGTACCTAAGAACTTCTTGGGCATTCGGTGACTCGAGCGGCGGAGTTACAGCCACATCTATAAGACTGGTGTGGCTATTTGGTACTGTATTATTCTTGTCTCAAGTTGGTATGTAGTAGGCTTGTTCATAACTAGTAGCTCCGTACGCTATACATCACTTATTAGCTTTCTCTGGTCTCGCCCAAGCATAACGAAGTTTTAACACCCAAGCAAGCACAAGCATTTTAAGAATATCCCGTAAGCCGCACTGGGGCCTTACATTTAAGAGCCGAGGGAATTATCGAACGTTGCAGGTTCGGGGCTCGCCTGGTTTGTAGCTGCAAAAAGTTCTTTGGCTACGTTTGCGCTTACCCGCAGAGTGTAGTCTCGTGCCTTGGGGGGTTGCCTAGTAGCTGCCACAAGTGCTCAGACCGATTGTTGATATAAAGCAACTTCCTCTGCGGTCATTGGCGCCATATAAGTCCTACCGATAACTTCAAACATATACTTCCTCTTTCGTACTAAGTCTTACATAGAGATGATAGTGCCATTTTATAGCTCACGTACAAAAATGCAAGCGTGAGCGGTTTTCTGCTACAATGTTTGTATTATGGATGACTTTCGTCTTACACGTGCCAAACCAAAACACATTCAGCCACTCCAAAAGCCCCAACAAAAATCAATTCACGAACTTGCCGCCGAACACGATGCCGCACAGGAACAGCAGGGAGGTGACGTAGCCGAAAACACCGCCCAACAACCCCAAGAAGTTTTTAAAACACCCGAAGAAGTTGCTGCTGCCGAACCCGAAGCGTCCAGCTTTACCCAATCAACCACAGGTGCAGGCACAGTCGAAAACCCCCAAACTTCGCCAAAAAGAAAGTTCCCAGCCTGGCACTGGCCACTCAACAAAAAGTGGACCATTGTGGCAGTAGCAGTGGCGCTACTGCTTATTGGCGGTAGTGTAGCGGCTTACGTGGCCACTCGACCCCAAGCTACCCAACCCACTGTAACTAAAAAACCAAAAAAACCAGCCGTTGCCAAAGTGACTACCGTAGCCAGCACACTCAGTGGTTTGCAAGTTGACCCAAGCGTCAATCAACGACCCGTTACAGGGGTCATGATAGAAAACAGCCAAGATGCGCGGCCGCAAAGCGGGCTTGACCAAGCGGGCGTAGTTTTTGAAGCAATTGCCGAGGGTGGTATAACACGCTTTCTTGCCTTGTACCAAGACACCCAGCCCGACTACCTCGGTCCCGTTAGAAGTGCCAGGCCTTACTACGTGCAATGGTGCATGGGGTTCGACTGCGCTTTGGCACACGCGGGCGGCAGCCCAGAGGCACTCAGCAACATTCGAGCGTGGGGCACAAAAGACCTTGACCAGTTTTCCAACAGCGGCCCTTACCAGCGTATTAGTAGCCGCTATGCCCCCCATAATTTATATTCAAGCATTGCGAAGCTAAACGAACTCGAAGCTAGTAAAGGTTTTGGGGCTGCTAACTTCACAGGGTTCACCCGCAAAACAGATACGCCGTATCAAGCGCCCGCCGCACCTCAAGCCACCGCCAAGCCCACAAAGACGCCCGCAAAACCGCAAGACACCCGCACACCCGCGAGTGTTATCGATGTAGCTATTTCTAGCGGAGCCTTTAACTCACACCTCGAATACGACACAAAATCAAACAGCTACTTACGCAGCCAAGCAGGGGCACCGCACATGGTAGTCGATGCCGCAGGCGCCCAAAAGCAACTTAACCCAAAAAACGTTGTAGCCCTTGTAATGGAATACGGCTTAGAAGCCGATGATAGTCACAGCCGATACACAGTTACGGGCACAGGCCAAGCATTTATTTTCCTAGATGGCACCGTTACCACCGCTACCTGGAGCAAGGCCGAAACCAACGCTCCTTTGCAGTTACTTGACGCCGCAGGCAAGCCGATTCCGCTTAACGCAGGTCAAACCTGGTTTACGGCTGTGTCGGCTGCTAATTTGGTAACGTACCGCTAGCATGGACTTTTTCTCTGCTTTTCGCCGCCAAGTTGTACGCTACACCGTATTGTTCCTACTGCTCCAGGGCCTAGCCGTGGTTGGCATCTTTTGGTACACACAAGAGATGTTGATGCTTAGCGGCAACACCGCTTATCTGTTTGCTCTTGCTGTGCTGGTTTTTACCACCGCGCTCATAAGTTTTTTGCAGACCCGCGTAGCTACGGCGCCCGTAAGCAAGCTTTGGCAGGCTGTTCAACACGTTGCGCCCGAAGGTGAACCGATTGCCGCACCAAATGTTACAACCCTACGCGTTGGGCGCGAGCTGGTGAGCACCATGGTCAATCACATTTATCAGTTCGCCAACATTGCCGACACGGTCGAGAAATCTAACACCGAAAAAGTGCAAGACCTTCACACAAACTTTGTTGCTAACTCTTTGCCGCTCCCACTTTTGGTGCTCGATAGCGCCGATATTATTCAGTACCTCAACGAGGCAGCCCTAAAATATTTTGGCGTGAGCAGTAGCGATATAAAGGGTAAAAATATTTACACCGCCCTTAACATGTCGTTTGCCGACGACCAAACGTTGCACACCTGGCTTAGCTCGGCCCGCGAAACCAGCGTGACCGCCAACCATAGTTGGGAACGAGTGCGCGTTGGTTTGCCGGGCCAAAAAGACTCTAAACAGTTCGACCTGGCCGCACACTACAACAAAGACAACAGCATGGGGCACGAAACCATGCTCGTTCTATTTGACCACACCGAAGTTTACAGCCAAGACGACCAAGCTATGAGTTTTGTTGCACTAACCGTTCACGAACTACGCACCCCACTCACGCTGCTGCGCGGCTACATAGAAGTGTTCGACGAAGAACTCGGCCCCAGCCTAAACACCGAAATGCAAGGCTTTATGAAAAAAATGGACGCAAGCGCCCAACAGCTCGCTGCTTTTGTCGACAACATTTTGAACGTGGCTAAAATTGAAGACAACCAACTAACCCTGCAACTGCACGAAGAAAAATGGGATGATATTATTAACACCGTGGTGCACGACCTGGGCCTCCGCGCGGCAGTGCGGGGAATTACTATTAAATCGACCGTGCCCGCCGACCTCCCAACTGTTGGCGTTGACCGCTATAGCATTTACGAAGTGCTCGCTAACCTCCTTGACAACGCTATTAAGTACGCCAAAGGCACGAAAGAGGTTCACCTGACTGTTAGTCTTAACAGTGATGGAATGGTCGAAACAAACATTAAAGATTTTGGGCTGGGTATAGATGGTTCTATTTTGCCCCATATTTTCGATAAATTTTATCGCAACCACCGCAATCGTGCGCAAATTGGCGGCACAGGCCTAGGGCTCTACCTCAGTCGTTCGATTGTTGACGCCCACGGCGGCCACATTTGGGTAAAAAGCAAAGTCGACGAAGGCAGCACCTTTAGTTTTACTGTTTTGCCCTTCGCCAAGCTTGCAGAGAGTGGTAAAACAAGCGATACTAGTAGTATCACCCGTAACACTCACGGCTGGATAAAAAATCATTCATTTTACAGAGATTAACGAGCACACTATGAACCCCGACGCAAACACTCCGCCACCAACCCTCAAAAAAGTTCTTTGTATTGAAGACGAGCATTTTATTAGCGAACTGTACGCCCGCGCCCTCACCAAAGCCGGCTACGAAGTCGATGTGCAGCTCGATGGCCGTAAGGGGCTCGCCGCCGCTCAAACTGATACTTACGACATTATTTTACTCGACCTAATGGTGCCGAACATTACGGGCATAGAAATTTTACGCACGCTGCGCGATCCACATCAAACGCCCAAAATGCACGCCCGTATTATCGTAACAACCAACCTCGAGCAGCGCGATGACGTTCGGGCCGATATAGAGCACCAGGCCGATGGCTACCTGGTGAAGGCCGAAATCACCCCCCACCAGCTTGTCGACTTCCTTCGCAAACTCGAACCCGCTACGACTTAGAGCGGGGAAGAGATCTTGGATCTTGGATCTTGGATCTTGGATCTTGGAAGCATTGTAATCTTTTGCTTCAACTATCGTATTTAGAACGGACGAGATCCTGAATCAAGTTCAGGATGACAGATGTTTAGAGTTAAGAGACATGAGTCATGAGTCATGAGTCATGAGTGCGGCCGTAGGCCGCTAGAAAGTTGTCGCTTTAGCGACATAGCTTGTGGTGGCCATACGCAAGCACCCGGCTACTGTGTTGTAGTCTTTTACAACTTGCCCGTTAGGGTCAGAGCAGACTTAGCGAAGCGATCGTCTGCTCTGGTTGTAAAAGGTAGCAACAAGAGTACCGAGAGCTGGAGTTCTGGCCGAGGTTTTTCGCTTCCTTTTTTCTGGTAAAAAAGGAAGGCAGATATAAGGACTACGTTCAGCGTGAGAAGCGTAGGAGATCCTGAATTGAATTCAGGACAACAAGAGTAGTGTAGAGCTGAGCACAGGGGGCGGACTGTCGCCAAAAATACACTATGCTTGTGGTTCAAATAAGCTTATACTAGTGGTCCAGCCATGTGAGGACTTTTGGCTCCCAGCTCGATTTACCCCACAGACTATATTTCAGGCAACCACACTTCGGTCACTGTGCGCCTTCACTACAAACAGATTCCTTACCACGAGCATGAAGAGCGGCTTCATTGCTACAGGCATCTTTAACCCCTCCAAATCCGCGCCGATTACCTCTGTTTTCGGCTTATTTTTGTGCTTATCTCTTAACTCTACTGGAGGCTCCTATGACCCAAATTATCAACCAGACAGTACATGTAAACGCCGTGTATTTTGCCGGTGCAGACCTCAAAACCTTCCCCCGCGAAATCGAGTATCAGGGCAGGGCAATCACCTTTGCGACCGGCCTGCGCTACCTTATCCGCCGCGGCGCAGAAGCCCTACAGCTATTCGACATGAGCGGCGATGATGGTTTTACCTACAGACTTAGTCGCCGCGGCGATAGCTGGACACTGCTCGGCACCAAAGGAGCATTCTAATGAACATTTCACGTCGCCAATACCTCGCAGAAGATGTAGCCCAAATCCAGCGCTATTTTCCTGGTGCCCGCCCTGTGTCACTGCGCACACCCTTTGACCTCACGCCCTCACGCCAGCGCGTTATTGCCGATGCCTTTCGGGCCGAACAAACAGAAAGCCCTCGGGCAGGAGTATTCAAATGGATAGCCTAAACGTTCTCGACGAAGCCGCCCTCGAAACTGGCACTGCCGTAGCCACCCACAAGGGGTTTCCAAACCCCGCTGCCGAGCGAGGCCGCACACCACTCAGCCTAGATAGGTTACTCATTCGCTCACCCAGCAGTACCTATTTTTTCCGCATTCGTGGCCATTCATGGCATAGGCTCGGGATATTCGATGGCGATATAGCCGTTGTCGACCGTGCCCGCACGCCCACCCCAGGCAAAATCGTCATTGCCTCGACAGATACGGGCGACTTAGTTGTAGCCAAATGGGGTGAAATGCGCCTCGAAAACCTTTGGGGCGTCATCACCGCCATAGTCCACGAATTATAGGGCTGGGAGACATGAGTCAAGAGTCAAGAGCGCGGCCAACGGCCGCTCAGATAAATAATCGCGGAAGCGATACAACCAAGCTGGCCATGCGTAAGCTCCTGGCTCAGATGTTGTCGCTTTTTACAACTTACCCGTAGGGTCGAAGCAGACTTAGCGAAGCGATCGGCTGCTTCGGTTGTAAAAACGATCAACAGCCGACCAAGAGGTGTAGCTCTGGCCGAAGTTTTTTGCCTTCTTTTTGTCCGGCACAAAAAGAAGGTCGCCCGGCGGGGGCGAAAACCCCGCATTAAGAAGGTTATAAGCAATATAATGTATGCATTAATAGATTCCAACAATTTTTTCGTGAGCTGCGAGCGACTCTTTCGCCCCGACCTCACCCACAAACCGGTCGTCGTACTTAGTAGCAACGATGGCTGTGCTATTTCTCGCAGCGCCGAGGCAAAGGCGCTTGGCATCCCTATGGGAGCACCCATTTTCAAATATAGAGAACTCTTCAAAAAACACGACGTTACAGCTTCTTCGGCCAATTTTGAGCTGTACGGCGATATATCGGAACGCATCGCCACACTCCTCACGAGTATTACACCCCACATCGAACTATACAGTGTTGACGAGTCGTTTTTGGACCTCTCTGAGCTAGACATACCAGACTACGCCGCTTGGGGGAAGATGGTGCGAGACCGCCTTTTGTGCGATATTGGCATCCCGGTGAGTGTCGGCATTGCCCCCACCAAAACCCTTTGCAAACTTGCCAATCACTGGGCGAAGACCCATGAAAACACCAGAGGTGTTTTCATGCTAGAGCCAAGGATTACAGGAGTCAAGGAGTCAAGAGCGGCTTCGCCGCAAACTCAAAATCCCGCGCCCATTGACTCCTTGACTCCTTCGTATCTTGACTCTCTTTCCCACACCGCCGTGGCCGATGTGTGGGGTGTGGGCTGGCGCTTAGCGCCAAAACTCAAGGCCGAAGGAATTTTCACCGCCTACGACCTCGCCCTCATGAACCCAAAGCGCGCCCAACAGCTCATGGGCATTCATGGCCGCCACATGGTGTACGAGCTAAACGGCACCCGCTGCTTACCATTGCAGCCCCACACCAAACCGCAGCATATGATTAACCGTGGCCGCCAGTTTGGTAACGACACCAGCGACTTTCAGGTTATCGAGGCGGCCGTTACCACTCTAGCCACTCGGGCTGTTGCCGAACTGCGCCGCGAGCACCAGCTCGCGCAGTACGCAGGTGTAACCCTGCGCACCAACCACCGCAAGCCTGGCTACACCACCGTGTTTGCCAAAGCTTACTTCGGGACCCCCACAGCCGATGTAGGGCAGATTTGCAGCCAGCTCATACAGGCCCTCGCGCAAGAATATAACCCTCGACTAAACTACCATAAGGCCGATGTTTTTCTGTGGAGCCTCAGTGCCGAACATCGCATCCAGACCGACCTGCTGGGCAACGTTGACCTGCCCGCACACCACCGCAGCCAAGACCGCATGCGGGCGATTGACGCCATCAACAGCAAGTACGGCCACCGCCTGATCGGCCCCGCCGCCGAAAAACTCAGCAGCCACTGGCGCCCGCGCTCTAACATGCTCAGCCCCCGCTACACCAGCGACTGGAATCAACTACCCGAAGCTAGACTACAGCGGCCTCTTCACTGGCTTCATACACGATTTGAGCACCAAAATGTCCCTCCAAAGCAGCCTTGGCGGCGTCAGTAAGCGGCGGGCGAAACTCAACAATAGAAGGAGTCCGCCCCATCCTCACATTATGCACTTGGTAGCCAAGGGTTCCGTCGGCACTGGGCGCAAAGCTAACCACACCTTTTAGGAAGCCGAGCGAAAGATCAGCAACAGTGTGGGGTATAGCACTAAAATCAAGACTGTCAACCGTTTTAGCTTCATCTGTTACACCACGAATAAAACCCTCAAATTCTGCCACTCTGTAATCCTCCTGTTTGCACAAACAATATACCATACACCTCAGAACAATTTCTAGCATTTGGTTGTATTTTTTTGACAATATCACAACAAGTAACTATTCTTAAATCAGTGACAAATAATTTTCGGTTTGAAGAGATTGGCCTAGAAACCCGTGACAAACGAGTCTACGAAGCGCTCATTGCCGCCCCGCAAAGCAGTCTGCGTAAGCTTGCGGCCGATACAGGTATAAACAGGGGTAGTGTGTATGAATCGGTTAAAAAACTAGCGGAGCAGGGCCTCGTAGGCTCGATAGAAGTTGGCAAGCAGCGCCGTTACACAGCCTCTAACCCCGATGTCATCATTGAACTCCTCAAGGAGCGCCAGGAGCAAGCCCAAACTGCCGAAAACCTCGCCAGAAATTACATCGCCACACTACCACAGCCCGCCGCCGACTCTACCAGCAGCTCACTCGCACAATACTACGAAGACCACGAAGGCATTGCAGCAATATTGCGCGATGTTATTGCTACTTGCCAAACCATGACCACGCCAACCTACCGCGCTATTTCGACCGAACGCGTACGCACCTACATGTACCATAATTTCCCAAACTTTACCCAGCGCCGTATTGCCGAAAAAATTTCGGTGCGGGTAATTGGCGTTGGCGCCAACGGCAAGCAAGATGTTTTAAGCGAACGTCGCAGGCTCGAAGCCACCCGCGGCGAAGCGCCCAACTGCTACACCCTTATTTATGGCCACAAAACTGCCTTTATTACCATGAGCGAAGCCAACGTACTTTCGGCCATCGTTGTTGACGATGCGGGCGTGGCCCACCTACAGAAAGAACTCTTTGACCACTTATGGAACGCACTGTAGAAGGCTACAGACAATCAAATCCCAAGCACCAATCACCTTAGAAATTCCAAATCACAAATTCCAAATCACAAATCCCAGATAATATCCAAATCTCAAATCCAAAATTCGAAACAGTGGCATCGGTGCATAAAAGCCGCTTTTTCTGTTTCGGGTTTTTGAATTTTGAACATTTGAATTTATTTGGCATTTGGAGCTTGTCATTTGGAATTTCCTAGGCACACCCTCTCATTCGGTCATTACAGTCGTTTAGTTATTGCCTGGTCATTGATGCTTGTTGGTCTGGTCATTTGACCATGCAGTATCCAGCAGAGTACTCTTAACCCCATGGACACTGTCTCCCACCTCCTTGCCAAACACCCCCTCGTTTCCAATCAGGTCAGCAAACCGCAGGTCGAAACCATCCTGCGCGAGCTCGAAAAAGTCATAGCTAAAGACATACGAGGTGATATTGTCGAATTCGGTTGCTACGTCGGCACCACCAGCCTATTCATCCGCCGCCTCCTAAATACCCATCCCGCTTATGCGATAGGTCCGACCTCGCACACTACGCGGTCTGTGCAGTCACACAAACAAGAGTTTCATGTGTATGATAGTTTCGAAGGACTCCCCGCAAAATCCGCCTGGGATGCCTCACCATCAGGGGAACAGTTTATTGCAGGTGAACTAAGGGTGAGCAAAAAGCAGTTTTTGCACGAGTTCCAAAAAGCCCATTTGCGGCCACCTATAGTTCATAAAGCTTGGTTTAGCCAACTCAAAGCATCTGACGTTCCAGAAAAGATTGCCTTCGCCTTCCTAGACGGCGACTTTTATGAAAGTATTCGTGATTCGCTGCGTCTTGTGCTGCCACGCATGCAAAAGGGCGGAGTCATTGTGGTAGACGATTATGCGCGTGAGGCCCTACCGGGTGTCGCCAAAGCAGTTCACGAACACTTTTCCGCAGACCGCATCAGGATCATCCACAACCTCGGACTCATCCATATATAACACCCTCTCTCTGTTATCCATTCTAGTTCCCCATGCTATAGCATGAATAACTAGAATTTTGTGTGAGGATATTTTTTGGCAAACAAACGTATCATAGCGGTCTCATTATCAAGATGTGCCGCTTCAAAGTACGTAACGAACTCGTCTACACCATACTGGCTTGTTATAGTTTCAACGATATCACGGCAGGGGAACGGCGTAATCCAAACGCTACGCTGCAGTTGAAAACAGCCTACCATACGAAGACGATCGTGCAGCGCATTGCGTGCAGTTTTATGCTTTTCGGGAATATCATAGAGCGTAATACGCCACGTATGATCCCAGCGCGGCGTTGGCTCAATCTGCAGTTTATCTAGAGTAGCTTTTTCAAGCCGCCGCCGCGCCTTATCTGTCAGATGTAGACCATGGTCATACGAACCAACCAAGTAGCCCTGAGCCTTCATGTTATACACAATTCGCCGCGCTTCACGTTCACGCGCGCGTTTGTCCATTTTGCGGTAGAGCAGTTTTAATGGTTTGTCGAGGCCCAGCAAGATATTCGGCAGCACCATTGCCGAAGCAATCGCAACCGATGTAGCCATCAGTACAATTATTTCATCCACTACCTTTGCCGTTGTTTCTCTGTTAGCCATTCTAGTTCTCTATGCTATAGCATGAGGAACTAGAATGAAAGCATAGGTGTTTTACAGATGTGGTGACAGAGGGTAGACTGTGGAGGATGAAGCTGCATATTATGACTATCGGCAGGCCCAAGCTTGCGTATGCCAAAGCTGGCTGGAGCGAATATCTTGGGCGGTTGGAGCGGCTGCACCAGGTGCGGACCACGCATCTTGCCGATAAATATGCCTACGACGCACCCTACATCCTAGGCAAAATAAAGGGCACTGTAACAGTGGTTCTGGAAATAAACGGAGCGGAATACACCAGTGAAACGCTGGCAGAATTTTTGCGAACCCGTGAGTTCGAAAGCAGGGAAGTTAGCTTCATAATCGGCGGGCCAGAAGGATTACCGCAAGCCGTGCGAGATGCCGCCGACTACCAGTGGTCACTCGGCCGCCTCACGCTCCCGCACGACCTTGCCATGGTAGTCACGCTTGAAGCCCTGTACCGTGCCAGCACCATCAACGCCCATTTGCCGTACCATAAATAGCGTGCTTACCTTATGCCAGATGAGGTGGTGAGTAAAATGAATCTCACCTTAGCGCGAACGTAATATGGAGACTATATCCCCAGCTACCAACTCTACAGGCCGTGAAGCGTCCACAACGGCCGTAGCAGTTTCTTTGTACCAAGGCTGTCGCTCATTAAACAATGCGCGGGCCGTATCGATGTTCGCAAAAAGTGGCCTTTCTCTTCCGCGGTCTTGAGCAACCCTCTGAGCAGCTACCTCAAAAGGTGCTTGCAGCCAGACTGCTGGGACTCCCGAACCGAGTAATACACCTCTGCCTAGCTGGGTACTAACAATCCCGCCCCCAGTAGAAACGATGCCTTCTTTCGCGGCAAGAATTTCCCGTAGCGTATCGGCCTCAAGTTTTCGGAATGCGGCCATATCAGTTTTAACCAGAGCTGGCACATCTATGCCCGATTCGGTCTCCATCCAGGAGTCTGTGTCGTAATAATCAACACCCAAGAGCTCCGCAGCCCTCCGTCCAACAGTAGATTTTCCCATTCCCATAAAACCAGTCAAAATTACTGTATTTTCTGCCATGAGCCAATTATCTCAGTTGTCGCAAAGAATTTGCAAGTCATACCCCCATAAAAAACAACAGAACTTTTATCTGTTATTTCCCAAACGAAGTGCTGGTACTATTTACCCGCTTCGCGGGTTCGGCTCTCTAGCGAGAGCAACCAAGTAAAACGCCCACCTTGCGGTGAGCATTTTACTTGGTGACCCCGGCGGGATAGCGGCCTTTGGCCTTTTCCACTCAGCCATGCTCGAAACAAGTTTCTGCGCGTGGCTTCGCTTCACCGTACCCGCTTCGCGGGTTCGGCTCTCTAGCGAGAGCAACCAAGTAAAACGCCCACCTTGCGGTGAGCATTTTACTTGGTGACCCCGGCGGGATTCGAACCCGCGATCTTTTGGATGAGAACCAAATATCCTAACCACTAGACGACGGGGCCTGGTCGAGCTATTTTTAAATTAACTCTTGAAAAGCTTCAATAAAGCTACAACAGATTACCATATCTTACCTCTCCCGTCCAGGCTTGGGCCAGGCTTGGAACACTTTGGCAGCGGAGACAAAAAGCTATACAATAGAGGCCAAGTGAACACCAACATTCTCATCATTTTAGGTTCTCAAACTTTGTTTGCAATCAGCAGCCTTATAGCGCGCTCGGCTACAAAAGACCAAACCTTTACTGCTCGATACGTTCTAACGAGCTGGTTCATAACCTTCATACTCATACGTTTAGTGGCAACACTGCTTGAGCTATATGTATTAACAAGGGTAAACTTAGGGCAAACGGTCGCGCTTGCGGGCGTATGTGGGCTTATTACCGCCAACTTGATAGGGGTTGTTTTTCTTAAAGAAGTGCTGACACCTTTAAATTACCTTGGGATAGGTTTTGCCATCATCGCCATTTTGCTGCTTTCCCACAAGTAGCCACAGCGGCTTAAATACACCAGGGGTTTCCCTAAGAGCATCCCGTCGTAACAGACACTTATACCCCCGTAGCTATTCCAATTTATCTCTGTTATTATGAGCGAATGAAACCACTGCTCCTGACTGTCGGTAACGTGTACGTTGACCACAACATATTTGGCGTTGATAGCACAGAACGACCCTTTAGACTCAAAACAGGCACAGACTACTTTGCAACCAGCAGCGAACGTGTGCTTGGTGGCTCGGCCGTAAACGTTGCCATGCAGGCCGCACGGCTAGGTGTTAGCGTAGGCTTTATTGGCAAAACCGGTGTCGATGAAGGCGGGCAAGAGGTTAGGGCGCTACTACATACAGAAGGCATACTGTGCGATTTGATGAGCAAAGACGCTAGTTTAGCAACCTCCATGGCCGTCAACCTCATCGATAAAAATGGCGAGGCTATAGGGCTGCACTACGGTGACGCCTCACGCAACCTCAGCGCCACAGACTTCAACCTACACGATGAGCTGTTTGCTCGCTGCCATGCGATTTATTTTGGTGGGACCGCCAAACAACCCTTACTTCTAAAAGACGGCGAAAAGTTATTTCGGGCGTTACGCAGCAAAGGTATTAAGATTTTCTATGACCCCAATAAGTTTTCGGCGCAACAAGATGCTGCCGAGCGCACATTGTTACTAGCTCAGTTAGCATATGTCGATGGGTATTTACCGAACGAGCAAGAGTTATTGCAGCTAACGGGCAGCGCCTCGGTCGACCAAGCTTTAAACGTAGCGCTTGGTGCGGGCGTAGGTTTTGTGGCGCTCAAGCTCGGCCCTAAAGGCTGCCGAATCAAAACCACACAAGAGGATTTTAGCGTTCAGGGCCACACTATTACACCGCTTAGCACTGTTGGGGCGGGCGATTGTTTTAACGCCACCTTTATGGCGTACTATCTAACGGGTAGGTCGCTCAAAGAGTGTGCTAGGCTGGCAACGGCTGCTGCGGCCATTAAGGTTAGCAAAAATATCTGGCCCAACGAAGCGGCAATTACCGCACTACTAGGTTTATAGAATCAAATAGAGCCTCGAAACCCCTTGCCAATTCTTGCCAAACAACCGATACTTATAGACAAGCGTTAGGATTATGCAGCAATATCTAATTATCGGTGGTGGGGCAGTTGTTGTAGGCGGAATCGCCTTAGCTGTGTGGCGGTTTTTGTTACGCAAACGCGGCGCGGATGGTGCTAATTCCAACACTCTGGCCAGCAGTTTGCGTGACGAAAAGGCCAAGTCAGACATTATTCTTGGTGCCATAGATGACGGCGTGGTGTTGATTGACGACCAACAGACCATTCGCCATTTTAACCAGGGCGCCAGCACTATTACAGGCTGGACTCGGCAAGAAGCCGAAGGTCTCGATTGGCACTCGGTGTTCAAGTTTACCAACGCCAAAGGTGAAGAAATCGCCGCCGATCAAACGCCTCTCGCCAAGGCCTTCGCCAGCGGCCAAGCTGTACGCGATAACTCTATAAGTATGACAACCAAATCGGGTAATTCGCTGGCCGCAAACTTTAGCGTTTCGCCCCTGGTAGACGCTCAAAAGCACACCACAGGATTAGTAGGGATTTTCCGTGATGTCAGCCAGGAACGCGCCGAAGAAAACCAACGTGCCGAGTTTATTAGCACGGCCAGCCACGAAATGCGTACCCCTGTCGCTGCCATCGAAGGCTATCTGAGCCTGGCGCTCAACAACAAGGTGGCAACTATAGATGAACGCGCCCGCGGCTACCTCGAAAAAGCCCACTCTAGCACCCAACATTTGGGCCAACTGTTCCAAGATCTCTTAACCAGCGCCAAGGCCGAAGACGGCCGCCTTACCAATCACCCCAAAGTGGTCGAAATGGGTTCGTTCCTCGAGCAACTCGCCCAAGACCTGCGCTTTTCGGCCGAAAACAAAGGCCTTTTTATGGAGTTTTTGTTTGGGAATTCTGAGGTAAAAGACGCCACCAATCCAGGCGCTCAGACCGGCCACGCCACCGACATGAACAAAGTCATTCGACCGCTCTACTACGTGCAGGTTGACCCCGATCGTATACGCGAAGTTATCACCAATATTTTCGACAATGGTTGCAAATACACACCCGAGGGCAAGGTTAGCCTGGGCCTAACGGGCAATGACGGCATTGTGCAAATTTACGTGAAAGACACGGGCGCAGGCATACCGCCAGAAGACATCCCTCATTTGTTTCAAAAGTTCTACCGCGTTGACAACAGCGCTACGCGCACCATTGGCGGCACCGGCCTGGGGCTGTTCATTTGCCGCAAAATTGTCGAACTGTACCAGGGAAGGCTGTGGGCCGAAAGCGAACTAGGCAAGGGCAGCACCTTCTACATAAATATCCCTCGGTTATCGTCGCAGCGCGCCGAACAACTCATGGCCGCCGAAGCCAGCGCCAGCCCCTTACAACCAGCCACCAACGCCAGCGTTATTACGCCGTCAAGCACATAGACAAATGGCACATCATGCTATACTACAACTATAAACATAAGCACGAAAAGGCACTGACCCGTGGCAAAACTACTTCTTGTTGAGGACGATAACAACCTACGCGAAATTTACGAAGCGCGTTTAACGGCAGAGGGCTACGAAATTGTAACCGCCCAAAACGGCGAAGAAGCCCTCGTGGCCGCCAAGCAACAGAGGCCAGACCTCATTATTTCCGACATTATGATGCCGCGTATTAGCGGCCTCGAAATGCTCGACATTTTGCGCAACACCGACGAACTACGCGACACCAAAGTCATCATGCTAACCGCTTTAGGCCAGGTCGAAGACCAAGCCCGAGCAGGCAAGCTCGGTGCCGATAAATACCTCGTAAAATCGCAGGTTACTCTTGAAGACATTGTAAACTGCGCCAAAGATTTACTAGGCGAAAACAGTACAGCGCCCGAACCAGAAGCAACCGTTACGTCTACCGCAGCCCCCGAACCTACCACTCCTGCACCCGACCCAGCCGCATCAGATCCGAGTGCTGTGGCTGTAACTGCCACACCCGACCCAGCCGCTCCTTTGGCAAACTCTGCGGGCGATCCTGTTAGCTCTACGCCTCCTCCTGTTGCACAGCCCGTAACGCCTCCTACGTCCATAGTGCCTAGCACCGACTCAGGCGTAGCACCTCTAACTCCGCCGCCCGCAGCTACACCAACTGACCAAGTAGCGCCAGTGGTTGCCGATTCTACGCTGCCTACGGACCCAGTTATGGCTGATGCTAGAGCCTCGACCGTTCCAGAACCAGCAACCCAGCCAACCTTCGTGCAGCCAGCCGACGTAACCCCCACCGACAGTACCACTGAAGCATCAAGCGCACCATTCGACCCATCGCAAGCACCACAGGTAACGCCCGCGACTCCTCCCATAGTTGAGACTGCTTCAGTTGCCGACTCAGTAGTTGAGACCACCCCAGCAGCCACCCCCTCGGGTCTTGATGCAGAAGAAGCCGCGCTAGAAGCCCAAATTGCCAGTTTTGCCGAGAATATTGGCGAACAACCTGCGCCAGCCGCACCAGAAGCACTAGAAGCACCAGAGCCAGCTCCTGCGACTCCAACCGAAAACGATCAAATTCTGGCTGCTGCTGTCGACCAACTAACCGCCGCCGCCAACCCCGCTCCTCAGGCAGCTCCTACGCCACAAATGGTAGCACCCGAACCTGTCGCGCCACAGCCCGAAATGACACAATCGCCACAGCCACTCGTACAAGCCGAAACAGCAACCGTTCCGCCTACGCCACCCGAAGCGCCCATACCCACACCTCCTCAAACAGTCGAAACCCCGGCTAGCTCCGAGGCACCCGCGGCCGCACCAGAAACGCCCGCACCAACCACCCCCACCCCTGTTACTGCGCCCGCACCAAGTGGTTCTGAACAAGTTGCTATTTCGGGCAAAAAAGTTATTCAGCCCATTAGCGACCCAGGCGCAAAGCCCGATCTCGAACAATTGCTGGCCGAGGAAGAGGCTAAATCTGCCGACCCATCGCTTGCCCCCCAAGCTCCCATCGTTAACGGACAACCCCAGCCTGTTGCTACCCAGCAGCCTGGTAATGACTTCGACCCAAATAGCATTGCCCTATAAACTCTGTCGCCTCAGTGATACGATAGATTGGTGAGAATCAATAAATTTGTTGCCAGCAGCACCCAGCTCAGTCGCCGCGCGGCCGATATGGCCATTTATGAAGGGCGAATAACCATAAACGGCCAAACGGCCGAAACAGGCTCCCAGGTGGAACTAACAGATACCGTTTGCCTCGATGGAGTAAAACTAACTCCGCCCACAAGTCACACAACCATTATGCTCAATAAACCTGTTGGCTACGTCTGCTCACGCAACGGGCAGGGAAGTGCAACGGTCTACGAGCTGCTGCCACCAGAACACCAACACCTCCAGCCCATCGGACGCCTCGATAAAGATTCGTCAGGCCTCCTGCTGCTGACTGATGATGGTGACCTTGCCCATGAGCTAACCCATCCACGCTACGCTAAAACCAAGGTGTACGAAGTCACTCTCGACAAACCGCTCCAGCCCCTCCACCAGCAGATGATCAGTGACATCGGCATAACACTAGAGGACGGCCTGAGCCGATTTTCGGTCACGAAAATCGGCGAACCCGTGCGTAGCACGGGCGCGAGCAAGCAGCGAGCGGGTGGGGGCGGGCTACTGCCGAGCAAGGCAAAGGCAGTACCCGAGGGGAGGCGAGCCTCCCCTCATCATACAAAACAATCTGCCTCCGACCTCTATCTAATCACCATGCAAGAAGGCCGCAACCGCCAAATCCGCCGCACCTTCGCCGCGCTGGGCTACACCGTAAAAACCCTCCACCGCACCCATTTCGGTCCATACTCTTTATCTCAAATTGCGGCTGGAAAAACTATATCACTCCCAGAGCCTCAGCACGCTCAATAGCGCCATCGCTCACAACAAACCCTGCCGATGCATCTAGATCAAACTCATTCCAAGCATTCATCATTTCCGTCTTTAGGTCATCATACTCCCCAAGAGCATTGAGCAGCAAATGGCTCACCCTATATGCACGATATTCCTGACAAGCATCCTCATGTCTGCTTGCCAACTTATTTGTAAATACGGCCGGGCTTATGCCCACTCTATGCGCATCAAAAACATGTTGCATCTCATGTGCAACTGTTTCTGCTATTTCACTTGGTTGGCGTTGATAGTTCGCCATCACGATAACCGAACGCCCAGCCACGACACGTTTGTTTTTTCCAAAGCCTACCCCTATACGAGGGGTGCAGGTAATAGCATTATCGACGTCTCTATTTACTTTTTGATTGCCAGTAAATTTCCTATCATAGACGTCTATGAGATTTTTGCCACAGGCTACGTTTACTAATGCCACTGTAGTTGCTGATGGGGCTGTCAATGCATGACTAAGCCGGATGTTCTTGGCCCTGCCATCGCTTTTGAGTAGCGGCAAAAGTGCAACGTTTCCAGTACCTTCCTCCTCACATGGTAACCTTGCAACACCGTGCCGGAGATTTGGCAAAAATGCTACCCCACATTCGCGCGCAATAAGATTGGCAAAAAAGGGAAGCGCCTTCTTAACTTCTGGTCTCGACAACGTTTCGATTGTAACAGCAATCTGTTCATCAAATAATCTAGTCCTCTTTCTTTGAGAACCAGGAATGAAGTTAATCATAGTTATTTTTATTTTAATACTTATTTATTTATTTGTCAATGCTGAACAGAGGCGATATACTGACAGTTATGAATAATAAGCTTCCAATCGTCGCCATCGTGGGGAGGGCAAATGTGGGCAAGAGCAGCCCGCCTAACTGATGCCCTTAGGCCGCCGCACCTTCGCCGCCCTTGGCTACACTGTCACCACCCTCCACCGCACCCATTTTGGCGCATACATTCTCGGCGACCTCATTTCGGGCCAGTGTAAAACAGTTGAGTAAGGTGCTATATTTCTACGCATTTCTAAAGACCATACCTATTGGCGCTCACTTCACCAAAAAAATCTAACTAGCGCTTACGCCAACTGAGCCAATTCTGTAAAGAACACAGTTAGGGTCTCGAATAACCAGAAACTGCGAAGTGAGGCCTTCGGGAAGCCTCTTACCGCGCAAGCCCATACGAAGAAGTGGTTGCGGTGGAGTCTTAAGCTGAACTGCCCGCGCCCCTGGGTGCTTTGCCGCATATTGGGCATGAACGTCCTCGACCACACCTTCGACAGTACCTTCTTCTGCATGTTTTATGCGCAAGAGCTGTTGCCATATTTGCTGGAGTGTAGTGCCTTGTTCTTTGCGCCAATCACAAACCTCCTCTACAGCAAGCGTGCAAACAAACACGCCAATATCTTTTGGCTGTACTTTTGCGCCCCATGGACCTTCTGCCGTGTTATACAACCGTGGTCCAACACCCTTTCCCTGAAGATCAATTGTGCGCTGACTACTTGGCAACATATCAAACTGTACGACAGGTTCGGTAACGCCACGGTATGAACCAGGCCCTTCTAGTAAGTCGGCGCCAAAACCAACGATTTGCGTTTTATCACGAGGTGAATCAATTCGTAAAAAGCCCAAAGCGGGGTCAAAATGTAATTTTTCTGGTTGAATATGCGTATCAAATGTAACGTCAGAAATTAAACGCTGCTCAATAGATTTAATCATGTCTATAACTTTACACTTTTGGTGTGCTTTGTCAAATGTATTTACCTCTGTTATACTGTATACAAATGAATAAGAAACTACCAATCGTCGCCATCGTGGGGCGGGCAAATGTGGGCAAGAGCAGTCTGTTTAACGCCATCCTCGACCGGCGTGAGGCCATTGTGGCACGCGAGGCCGGTACCACACGCGATAGCATTACGGCAAAAGCAGAGTGGCGGGGGCAAAACTTCTGGTTAGTCGACACAGCGGGCATGAAAGATGCCGCCGATGATTTTGAATTCACCATTCAAGAACAGATTATTCAGGCGGCCGACAGCGCCGATATTATTTGGGTGGTGGTTGAGGCCAATGTGCCCATTAACGAAGAAGACCGCCGCGTGGCACGCCTGGCGCTTAAGAGCAAAAAACCCGTTTTTCTCGTAATAAACAAGGTCGACCGCGCCCGCGGCGAAGACCTGGAAGGCTTTGAGCGTCTCGGTATAAAATCAATCTTTCCCACCAGCGCCACCCAGCGGCGGGGGATTGATGACCTGCTTGACAGCCTGGTCGCACACATACCCAAAGCTACTTTGGCCGACAACGATGACCGCCTGCGTATTGCACTGCTCGGCCGCCCAAACGTTGGCAAGTCACTCCTGTTTAACACGCTGGCTAAAAAACAGCAGGCTATTGTGGCCGACAGGGCAGGCACCACCCGCGATATCAACCGCGCCACCGTAAAATACGACGGCCAAGAAATTGAGCTGATGGACACCGCCGGCATTCGCCGTCCTGGCAAAATTGGCGTGGGTATAGAGCACT
>JBATSO010000021.1:0-20424 GCA_049293335.1 Saccharimonadales bacterium (SeqCode) | reverse complement strand
CCCAAGACCTTTTGCTGCCAAAAGGCCTTGGAACCAAAACCAGGCCACAACTCCAGCTCTTGGTCAGATATTGATCGTTTTTACAACCGACACGAGAACTCCTCCTTAGCATACTGCCACTGGCAGCATACTAACTCGTCAAACAACTCGTGCCGCCTAACGGAAGTTGTAAAACCCGACAACATCTAGAGCCAGGAGCCTACGTATGGCCACCACTAGCTATGTCGCTAAAGCGACCATCAACTATGAGCGGCTTACGGCCGCACTCTTGTCTCATGTCTCATGTCTCTTGACTCTATGCACACCAGTTGAACCAAAGGTTTACACTGCTTCCAAGCTCCAAGCTCCAAGCTCCAAGCTCCAAGATCCAAGATCCAAGATCCAAGATCCCGAAAGCATCAGAGGACTACAACGCTACTTGCCTATGAGAGCAGCGTGCTCCAGTAGTACCAAAAATGGTACAAAATGAGCCCAATGATAGTAATAAACCACAGCGCTAAAATATCGGCGTGGTGTTGCTGCACAAAAAGATTCGCTCGCCGCCAATTACCGCGTAGTTTAAAATGTTCCGCCCGAAGGCCATACAAAAATATATACCAAAAGCCAGTAATGGTCGCCACCCATGTCACCATGCAGTACGGGCACAGGTGGTGTAGCACGTAAATGCTCTGGTAAATAAACCAGTGCACAAAAACCAGACCAGCAAACATGCCTGCTTGCAAACCGAGCCAAAACCAGCGCTTAAATGTTGCGCCCGCCAGCAGGGCCATACCAATGGTTAGCATAACGGTAAAGGTTATAATACCTAGAAACTGATTGGGAATGCCTAGTAAGGCGTGCCCCTGCCACACATCCATGGCGGGCCCACAACTTACTACAGGGTTTAGGTCGCAGTTCAGCGGTGCGGTCGGGTGCTTAAGGTGGTGAAATTCTTCAACCGCTAGCATAAACGAAGCCAGCAGCCCAACTAAACCACTGCCGATTAGGAGGTTTGGCACGTGGCGCTCCAGCCAATTAAGACGTTTGGGGTGAGATTGACCATTTGCCTCAATATTCGAACGTGAAGCTTGCGTGTTTTCGCTTTGTTTTTTCCGAGGAGTCTTTGTGTGCTTCATGCTACCTTCCTTTACAGACTACAGTGGCCATTGGGCACGGGTTTTGTTGCTGTTCGCGCTTGGGTTAAAAGGCTGTCGACTTGCTTAATAGTTAAGGCGTAGCCAATATTATTGTACGAGGTGCTGGTGGCGAATACAACGCCAATCACCTTGCCCTCGGTGTTCACGACAGGCCCACCCGAATTGCCTGTTATTATCGACCCCTGCAAGCCGTAAACCGAGCGAGTGGTACGTTGGCGGCCGTATATGTCCTGGCCAAGTGCCAAGAAATGATTGAGTACCACTGTGGGTGCAACAGTGTAGGTGCCACCTTTTGGATAGCCTAGCGCAAAACTGACAGTACCTGCTTCTATGAGGTTGGGCTCTAGCTGTAAGGGCTGACGAGCAAGTTTGGGAACTTTTAGGACCGCAATGTCGTTAGATGGGTCAAATAAAACCACGGAAGTGCCGTAGGTACCGTCTTGGTCGGTGACCTTAGGGTTTTTAACCCCTGCAATTACGTGAGCATTTGTAACAACGCGTTCGGGCGCGAATACAAAGCCGCTACCATCAATTATTCCTCCGCAGCCCAGGCCCTCAATTTTTACTACCGAGGGCTTGACTGCCTCGAGCATTGCAGTGTAATTAGTAGGGCTGGGCAGCGGGTACGATGCTTCGGGCGATGGTTCTCGGCCTGCAAAAACCTGCGGAGACTGGTTTGGGTCTATTAGGGTATTGAGTGCGCTTAGTATTCGCGTAGCTGGTGGCATGGTTTGGTTAAGCGAACCAAAAATACGTGATTCATTCAGTTGGTTTTGGAATGGGTTAGTTGGCGCGAGCGTCAGCAAGCTGCCCGTCAGCCATATGCCGAGTAAAAGGGTGGTTGTTGACATAGCGCTGCCGAAGGCGTTGTCGATGGCCTGAATATATTTGTTTTTCACCCCATATTTTATGCGTAGCGCGGCGATTTCCCCAACTGTCATCAGCGCAAAACACACTAGCAGCAAACTGGCTAGTCCCACCAGGGGTTTTGCAGGCCCTGCCACTTGCCTCATGATAAAGCTCGAAAGCAACGTGCCTGGGTACAGCCCAAGTAGAAAGCCTGTCGTGGAAAAAAACTGGCGCGTAAAACCAATTTGAAAACCGCGCAGCATTGCTCCCACCACTAAAAACACAATAAAAACATCGATAAAAACAATATGCATAGTTCAATCTATAGTGTATACCAAGCGGCATGAAAATATCTGCTATAGTGTGGATATGAAGAAAAAGATTGCTATTGTAACCTGTTACTATCAACCAAACTATGTACGCGCCGTAACGCTGCGGGCGGCTTTTCGGGCTCAGCCCGATGTTGAGGTGTATGAAATAAAAAACAAACACAAAGGTTTGGCCCGGTATCCAGAAGTTATCTGGAAGTTTTGGCGTTTGAAGCGTCAGCATACACTCGATGCCGCCCTACTGACTTTTCGAGGGCAAGAAATACTACCCATGTTGCTACTTTTGGCGGGTCGAACGCCGCTGTGGTTTGATGAGTTTATTGTGCCAGGGGCCTATGCGCGCCACGAAAAACATCAGCGTTCGCTGGCTATACTTATAAAACATTGGGTCGCTCGTATGGGCGAGCCGCTTTACAATTTTTGCCTGCGCCGCTGCGCGGTTGTGTTAGCCGATACTCAGCCGCACGCCGAACTAAGTGCAAAATTTTCTAAAAATAATATTCGTAAATATGTGGCCATACCCGTTAGTGCCGATGAAGCGGTTTTTAAACCCAGCAGCATAAAAAAAGCTGAACCTTTTCAAGTGTTTTATTACAGTAGCAATATGCAGCCGCTTCACGGTATTACGTATGTACTCGATGCAGCCGTAAGTTTACAAAATGACCCCGTGCAATTTGTTTTAGTGGGCGGAAAGCTGGCTATGAAACATGCGGTAAGTGTTGCCCAAAAACAAGGTGCGAATATTCGTTACGAAAGTTGGCTGCCATTGAAAGAATTGGCTCGTACCATGGCTGGTTCGCAGCTTTCGTTGGGTGGTCCGTTTGGGGGAACGCGCCAAGCCAAAAATGTTATTACGGGTAAGGCGTACCAAAGTTTAGCCAGCCAAGTTGTGACCGTGGTGGGCGACGGCCTTGCAACCAATCAATTTTTTATAGACCACGTAAACTGCCTAAAAGTTCCGCAAAAAGAGGCGGCTGCCTTGACCGAAAAAATCCGTTGGGCCCTGAGCCACCAAGATGAACTACCAAAGATCGCGGCGGCGGGTCGTCAACTGTACGACAAAGAATTTTCTATTGCGGCGCTCGCTCGCTTGGTTCGACCGCTGGTTGATGGGCTGTAAACCGCTTTTTTGCGTGCAGGCTAAGCGCGATTATAAAAAGCAGGCCTAAAAACAAAACGTAGCTAGCGCGGTCAATTATGTTTGCCTGCACAATGTGTTGGGTTGAAACCTGGTGGACCTGCTGCGAAAACAATAAAAAGCCTTCTCTTATGCCAATACCATCGGGAGTAATAGACACAAATAGTGCAAAATTGGCGGCGCCCGCATATGACAAGGCTTGCCCCAACGACACCTCTGCTCCAGTGGCCCGAAGTGTGCAGTAATAACGCAGCGCAATACATAAAACTTGAAAAATGGTTAACGCAACCAAACTGATAAGTAACTTACGAGTAAATAAAAATGTTTGCAGGTCGCCCCGAGAGCGTGTGGTCGCAAGCTGTATGACTATGTAGCTTACCAGCCCTGCCCCACCTGTCGCGAGCAGCGTTTGCCACCATGGCCGCGTGCCCACCAGTAAACAAAAGGCGCTGACCACTGCAAAGACTGCATATGCCAGGAGTGTCAGTATAAAATAGCGCCGTAAAGGCAGTTTTAGTTTGGTTTTTAAGTAGGCGGCCCGCACGCCTGGTCCACTTTGTAGTGGCCCAAAAAAATTGGCAATTGAAGAATAAATAGTCAGTAGAAAGTTTTCGGTCGGTGCAAGCTGCTTGCCGGCAATTTTAATCAAAACTTGGCTGAGCGCTGTTAAAAAAATAATAGTTGCAAAATTTGCGGCCACAATACCCACTAACCAGATTGGTCGAATGTGAGTAAGTTGCGTCAGGTAGCTTGGGTGGCGGCGCAGGTAAACGACAAAAAGCGTTAGTGTGGTCACTAAAATAAGTGCGAACGCCATTGTTTTTAGCGGCGGTTTTTTCATAGCCTTATCTTAGCACAGCATAAAATACGGTATACTACCTGGCAGTATGCCAAAAAAAATTTCGTTAAAACATTTCCACGTTAGCCTCGCCCGCGGCTTTGCTGCTGACTGGTTTTGGAGGATGAGCGTGCTAGTGTTTGCCCTGCAAGCAGGGTTTATTGCGTTAGTCGGTCGTTATTCGATGGCGTTCGATGAATATTATCACCTAGGTACAATTCAACTGTACGCCAAAACATGGCTGCCGTGGCACATTGTGCACCCAACTGGCCCCGCTCATTTTGGAGCAATTACTACTGATGGCTCGTATCTGTACCATTACCTTATGAGCTTTCCGTACCGTGTGCTAGATGTATTTATTAGCAACCAAACAGCGCAAATCATTGCACTGCGTCTTATAGACGTAGCGATTGTGGTGGCAGGGTTTTACGTGTTTCGGCGTGTGTTACGCGCCCTTGGTATGACTCGTGGTGCGGCGCAGGCGGCGCTTGTGTTCATTATGTTTATACCTGTAACTACCTTTTTGGCGGGCCAACTAACCTACGATGCACTGTTCTTTACCTGCTGTGGGTTGGCGATGTTACCGCTGGTACGGTTTGTGCAAAGCCTTGATAAACACGGTACGGTTTCGCTTGCCCGCGCTGCGTGGACGGCGGCTATTTGTCTGGTAACGCTCCAGGTCAAGTACGCCTTTGCTCCGATTATTTTTGGAGCGGGTGTGTATATAGTATGGCTTGTTGTTGTTCGTGTGTATCGGCGGCAGCTTGACTGGCGGGGGGTAGCGCAGCAATGGCGTAAACAATCGAAGACTAGTTTGGGGCTACTAGCTGTTGGTGTATTATTGCTAACCAGTGTGTTTTTCTTGCAGCGTTACGGCATGAATCTTGTGCGCTACAATAGCTTAACGCCAGATTGCGATAAAGTTTTAAGTGTAACCGAATGTCTCGAATTTGACCCATATGGGCGCGATGCAGGCTTCAAAGAGCGTAACCTAAAGTCATTTATCGACCATAAAGACCTGGCCATGTACCCTTACAACTGGTTTACACAGATGATACGGGAGCTGTATTTTACGGTTGGCCCGCGCGAGGTTGGCTATGCGCCTGGCGCACCGCTCCCTTCGGCGTATATAACGGGCTATATGATTGCGATTATTAGCATAGCACTGGTTACTTTTCGACTCCGAGCCATTATTTCAAAAGGCGTCGAAACACGACTACTGCTAAGTATTGTGGTGGCTTACATTGCCTTTTTATTTGCAAAAAACCTGAGCGCCTATGTGCAAACAGGCGTACCCGTGGCCATACATGGGCGGTATATTTTGCCATTGTTGCCGCTCATGGCCTACGGTGTGTACGTGGCCGTTCGTTCTCTGCCCAAGCGTTTTTTTGCGCACACTAAAAGTTATCAATCTGTGGTGTTTGCAGTTTTGTTTGTGGCGACGCTGTATGGCGGCGGCATAGCACCGTATATTATTCGTTCAAACGACTCGTGGCAGTGGCCCAAAGCCGTACCGACAACTCGGGTGGTGCGTAGTATTGTTTGGCCAATAACTTGGCGTTAGTTTTTTAAAGATGGTGGCTTTTTGGCCGATGGGTAGCGAAGCTGTTTGAGGTCTTCATAAATTTTTTCTTGCGTTCCCTGCAAACGAACCACCATATCGGCAACTAAACCAAGTGCCCAAAAAAAGATGCCGAGCGTTAAAAAGTACAGTCCGCCCATGCCAAAGGCTTTGTACGGCGAAATGCTACCCGTTTGTAGCCAGTGCCAACTGGCGATGCCAACTCCAACCAGCCCAACAGCAAATGGAATGAGTCCAACAGAGAAAAAAAAGCGTAATGGGGCAAAATCGCGGTAGGCCCGCAAAATATTGAGCGTGCTGATGGCGATATACTTTACAATGCTCGTTACCACGCGCGACTTACGACCCTTGTAGTACGTGACGTTAGTCGGAATAGTCTGAATACGCAGGCGTTTGGCTGCAATAATTTGGAACGATTCCTGGGTATACGTGTGAGTGCTGTTGAGGTTAAGGGCGTACAGCGTTTTGCGGCTGTAGGCACGAAAGCCACAGGTTACATCGTTAAAAGTGTGTTTCGAAAGATGGCTGACAATGCGGGCGCCCAACTTATTGCCGTAGTACTTGCCTGCTGGCATATTTTTTGGTCTGTGCTGCGCGCCTGTTTTTGGGTTGGTGAAACGGTCGGCGGCGACAAAGTCTGCTGCGTCACTCACCACGGGTGCTATGATGGCGGGAATGTCTTCGGGCATAAACTGAAGGTCGCCGTCGATGTTAACAAGCACGTCGGCCCCACGTGCAAGGGCAATGTTGATTACCTCACGGAACCGAAAAGCCAAGCCTTTGCTGGCGCCGTCACCGTACACGACTGCACCTGCTTTTTTGGCCGCATCGGCCGTGCCATCAGTACTACCATCGTCTATCACGCAAATTTCTACGCTGCTGATACCCTTATATTTTTTAGGAATGCGGGCGATGAGTTCGGTAATAGTCGCGGCTTCGTTTTTGCAAATCGAGACAACAAGCAGTTTCATAGTTGAGTTCTCACTTTCAGTATCATAATACCATGACACGAAAAATATATTACAAAATATTATTATGATATGATAAAATTTATAGCATGAGTTATGAAACCCTAAGGCCAACTCCCCAACCAAGTGTAGGTAGTGGAGTAATGGTTGTTGGTGCGGGTGGTTCTGCCACCAATAGGCTGTATTTACCGCATCTAGTAAAACAGGGGGTGACTACTGAGCAATTGGTGTTGGTAGAGCCTCATGCTGAGCGTAGCGCCGCCGTAGCTGGTCGCTATGAAGGGGCTGAAACATATAAAAGCCTCGAAACAGCATTAGGGGCTACGACAAAGCAACTAGGTCACATTGTGATTGCCTCGTCAACCGCTGCGCATGGTGATAACATTCGAGCTATTGTATCGGCAAGTCGCGAGGGCGCAATAGACTTAAATAAAACCAAAATTTGGTGCGAAAAGCCTGTAACTGATCCTGCCGACTTTGAGAATGTTCTTAAACTTGCTGAAGAAACGCCAGGCCTGGATATTTCGGTTGGGTATATTTTGCGCTTTTCGGGAATTCTTCGTGAACTACAACAGTCTATAGAAGACAAAAAGCTAACGATAAGTGGTATCGATTGGCAGTACGGTAAAGATCGCCGTACGGACGAACGACCAACCCAAGGGGTGTTAGCCGACGAGGTTGTACACCCGCTGTCGGTTACTGACTGGATTTTGCAGAGCAGTTTTGGTGCCGATCCCAAAGCTTATGTTATGGAAGCCAAGCTGCAATCTCGACCATTTGTGAACGAGGACGCTCAGCGAGAGGCGCAGGCACTAAATAAAGACATACCCCTGCAACCGATTAGTGATGTTAGCGCAGAGATAGAGTATGTGTGCGAAGATAGCGTTGTGCCCGTGACACTTAACGCTAGCTTTTTAATGGAAAGTAATGTGCGGCGAGCTACTATTCGTACCCGTGACCTTTTTGGGTGTGAGCGAACCTTGGTACTCGATTTTGATGTTAAAAACGCTGCTGGTACGCAGGTTGATCGGCTGAGGCTAGAAAATGGTTCTGCGGATGGCGTAGTCTTGGCCGAATGGGCCGGCGACAAAGCTGCCTTGCAAATGAAGTATTTCTTGGGTTCCAGTGCGGTTTCGGCACAAGTGCCTTCACCGCTGACTAACCTTGGCGGCGAGGCACGTATACAGCACCAGCTACAAGCTATTGAACATGCTGCCCGAATGCAATCGTAAACCCTATAAACATGTAAAGCCAGAAGTTTTACATGGCTAGCTGCAGCCGTGTCTTTCCCGACACGAGTTTCGCACTAGTCAGCCTGCTCAGATGCGGCGCAATCAAAAAGGACTGCCTGCGGCAGCCCCTTTTTTCGTACAAGTACGATTTAGTAGCGTCGGTCGTTGTAGCCACCGCGGTCGCCACCAAAATCACGGCGTGGTGCGCGTGGTTCTTGTGGGCGAGCCTCGTTGACCACAATAGTGCGGCCGTTCATTTCGCTGTTGTTCAGCTTGTCGATAGCTGCTTTTGCGGCAGCGTCGTCGTCGAATTCAACGAAGCCAAAGCCCTTAGAGCGGTTGGTTTCGCGGTCGATGATGACCTTAGCTGATGCAACTGTTCCGAACTCTGCGAAGAGATCTGCCAGTTGGGTGTCGTCTACTGACCAAGGCAGTGAGCCGACGAATAATTTGGTTGCCATTAAATGGAACCCTTTCTTTCGGTTGTCGTTGGAGGTAATCCCGAAAGAACCGGTCTTAGCTGCGCCTCGTCATCGAACATAACTTATTAATCTTTCTAGAACTTGAATCTTGAAACGTAACGAATCTCGACCCCTTTTTCACAGCCTTCTAGTAACACGAAGCATAGCATTATTTACGACAAAACACAATGGTGTTTGTCTAGCGGACGTAATAAAAAAGCGCCTGGAACATGACCACGCAGGCAAGGACCAGAATTACCACCATAAACTCCCACTCATCTTTGGTAAAAATACGGTTAAAATGAGCCACTAGGTTACTGGTAGTGGTGATATCGCCGCCCCGAACATTATTGACCCCTTTTGCAAGCATGTATTTGCGGGTGACTCTATTTTCGTAGTGTTCAGCATCTGCCCGACTGAGTTACCCGAGGTCCACTGTTTGGATGAGTCGAACAGGTGGGTATGTGGCTGTCCAGTGCGATTTGCGCCCGTACTTATGCTGCTGCAAACGTTTTTCGGGCGTTTGTGAGGTAATGCCTACGTAATACTTGCCCTGCTCAAGCAGAAGTACATACAGTGTCCAGTGTTTTATTGGTTGCTGTTGCATGCGGTAGTTACCTGCCCTTCTTCTATGATTTTGTTTGACGAGCTACAGCTTGTTTGCCCTATAGTATTGCATGATAGCAGGTGTTAGGTGACTAGTCTCTTGCTGTGCATTGAAGACACCTGTCGTGCTACCCGCCCATTACTTGAGTTTCTTCTACGCATATTACCCCTGTAAGAACGGCTTTTCAATAAAATTCTGTGATCTATCTCTCAGAAAAACATAAGCATTTGTGGGTATACTAGTGAAGCGTCTAAAGTAGCGCAAAAAACCAATCTAAAAGAAAGGTTCTCGCATATGAAAAAACTTACAAACTTTAAAAGCCTGAAAAGACTGAATATTCTGAACAAACCGACCCGCGTTGCCGATATTTCTGCCCTACACACCGAAGTATATGAAGACCAATGGCTCCTCCAAGCCGAAAAAATTGAAACAAAACGGCTCAGGCGCTTCCGCCAGCAACTTGCTTCATAGCAGGCAACTATTTCGTTAGGCAGCGGTACATGACGGTGTTTGCTGGGTTGATGTCGGGTGGATGAGGTTGGATAGGGTAGAAACCCTGTGTTCTCCAAAATCCGGGCGAATCTCCTATGGCCTCCAGCCCAATAGCGGTGTGTTCAAAGGTGGGTGCAAGGCTTACGGTACGTTCAACGAGTAACGAGCCGATACGAAGGGGTGTTTGTGTTTGGCCTCGTCGGACCCGTTCTGCAATAACAAGAGCTTCTATCCAGCCAGCATTTTTGGGGCTATTGTGGTGCGTTGGCGCAAGTTGTACGCAAGTACGCCAAGTACCTGGTTGCTTCCCTCCTCTGGCAAGGCAGCCATAACCAATCCTGTAAGCCGACGAAAAATGGCCGTTCGGCGATCCCACGGAAATATTCCGGATAGCAAGTCGTGAACAGGCCCTTTAAGCCCGCGGTGTGATTGCGGAAATGTCGCACGATTTAGCTCAAAACAAGTAATATACATGATGGTTTATAACTATAGCACGTATGATGTTTGAAATAATGGTGTGTAGCTGGCAGCAAGTACCGAATTTTAATGCAGCACGTCAATGACTAGAGGCGTTGAGCGGTCCCAGCCTGTGTCGATGTATAAGAGCGGGCTGGTCATTTCTTTTGGAATAACAAAGCTTAGTTGTCCAGTGGCGACCTTTCCTGGTCCGAGTTCTTGTGGTTCCAGAGGTTTTTTGACCTGCATGCTCGGGTGGAGCTTAATGTAGTCGCCATCAACGCTCCGAATATAAAGCTGGCTAACAGGTGTGAGCTGCTGGCTTAGGGCGGTTTTGTTCGTAATGGTGACATCCATGAGCAAGAGAATTTCGTCATCTCGGACAGGAAACGCGTTATCGGTGGTTGTGCTGCCCCCAACGTTTGCCACAAAAGCAGTAACTGCAAAATTGTGGGCCGTCTGTAGTGAGGTCATTGTTTTGAGGCTCGTGATAGTGGTGGTCAGTTTAGCCTCTTTGGTAAGGCGATGTCGACTAACCTGTACCCAGAATAATGTATTAATAATAACGAGTGCGGCAATACCCAGTACAAACACACTGAGCAACAAGCTGTTTTCGTTTCGAAACCGTTCAAAGCGTTTGTATTCAACCTGAAGCTCGTGGGCTTCCTTTTGGAGGGTATCTTCAAGTTTTTCGATTGGAGTTTCTTGAGATTTTTTCATAGCTTTCCTTACGTTAGGTATGTTAATGATGGATTACGGTTTCGCAGGGTCATAGTAGCCTTGCCTATACTGAACGAACGATGCATAAGAATTCTGTTTTGTCGTATCTTTATGGTTGTGCGTAAATGAGACACCGTTTAAAGCCGCACCGCTTAGATAGGCGGCCATGTTTTTTGCCCCGCACAATGAACTGACCGCAGCACTCGGTAGGATGTTGATGCCCTTCACACCTACATGAAAGTCATTATTGAAGTTTGTTATGTCGTACACTGACTTATCAGAGGCGTTGACTGTCGACGTGTTATAGCCCCAGCACTGCGAAATCGTATTGTGTGTATTCATTTGGGCGGTGCTGTAGCAGGGTGTTTTACCATTACAGTAGACCGCGGCATTTACTGTAACCGATGCAGTATTGCTCTGACTGGTTCCACCACTGTTAGTGCAAGAGAGTGTAAAGGTGAATGTGCCAGCGCTTGCTAGGGTCACAACCTGTGAGCCACCTGTAGAGGCTTTACTTCCACTCCATCCATTCCCACCGGCCGTGCATGAGGTTGCACTATTTGCCACAGACCATACAATTGTGGTAGTGCTTCCAGCAGCAATCGTGTTTGGCGTGGCAGAAACAGAAACACTCGGCACTGCCACGACCGTTAAACGGGCAGACTGTGTTGAGCTGGTGCCGACTGAATTCGAGCAAGACAACGAGTAGGTGTATGTTCCGGCGGGAAGCGGCCCCACCGCCATGCTGCCAACGGCACTCTTCGATCCACTCCAGCTCCCTGTCGCTGTACACGATGAAGGGTTATTTGTGGCCGACCAGCTTAACGTTGTACTAGCCGCAGAACCTATAGTCGAAGATTGAAGAGTTATTGATACAGTGGGCGGGCTTGACGAGGTGGTGTTACTAGAGGTTACGCTTACCGTAACGGGCGCACTTGTTCCCCCTGAATTACTACAGGTGAGCGTATAGGTATAAGCAGAGTTCGATGATGCAAGTGGGCCTGTGCTTTCGGTGCCGCTTACAGTCTTCGTGCCCTTCCAAGAGCCATTGCTACTACTCGCTGTACACGAAGTAGGGCTATTTGTGGCCGACCAGGTTAGATTAGAACTACCGTTTGCCGCGACAGCTATCGGGCTGGCTACAAGTGTTACAACGGGGGTTGGTGAAACCGAAACGACCAGCGGAATGTTGTTCTGTTGACCCGTACCACCTACGTTTGTGCAACTTAAGCTATAGGTGTAAGTTCCTGCGGCCAACCTGCCCGTCGAGATTGACCCGCTGCTTGCTTTTGGCCCACTCCAAGAGCCATTACTACTACTCGCCGTACACGAAGTAGGGCTATTTGTGGCCGACCAAGAAATTGTTGCCGTGGAAGTAGTTGAAATACGAGAAGGGCTTACCGTTAAAGATACACTTGGAGGTTTTGGGATAACCTGTACTGCTGCAGTGTCTGTGCTACTGCCCGCTGACGTAGAACAGCTTAGGGTGAATTTATATGTTTTAATGACAGAGAGGTTGGTTACTACTTGGTTTCCGCTGGCCGCCTTTGCCCCAGACCAGTCACCGCTTGCCGTGCACGAAGTGGGGCTATTGGTAACCGACCACATAATTGTAATACTTGATCCAGGAACAACGGGACCAACAGGATTACTACTAATATTTATTTGGGGGACCCCTGGAGGTAGGGTGTCAACCGTCAGCCACCCTGTCGCAGCGGCGCTGGTACCCGATGCGTTTTTACAGATAAGCGTAAAGCTGTATTTTTTGGCAACTGATAATTTTCCGGTGTCGGTTGCACCGCTGGCCGCCTTTATTCCAGACCAGTCACCGCTTGCCGTACATGAACTAGGGCTATTGGTTGCTTCCCATCGAATAGTAGAAGAATCTCCGGCAAAAATTATGTTTGGAGTGGCCGCGATTTTTACAACAGGTACGCCAAGAGTTGCTGTAGAGCCACTACCGCTTTGCCCGCCTGACGTTGCTCTCGCATTTGAGGTAGGCGCAGCTACATCTATCTGAACCTTTTTATAACTTGTCGACGTGTCGTTTTTACATGTTAAGATGAAAATATAAGCCTGTACTTTAGTAAGACTTGGGGTTGGTTCTGATCCAGAAGTTACCGATTTGTTCCCGCTCCAATCTTCGCTGGCCGTACAACTCTTAGCTTTACCTTTAACCTCCCATTTGAGCGTGCTTTTTTGACCTACAGTCACACTAGCGGGCTCTGCGGTAAAGACTATATCGGGTGCGTTTTCTCCTGATGAGCTTCCGATGCCCACCGCGACACCTCCGCCAGGTAGGGCCGAATTACTCTTGGCTATGCTTGCAGATTGATCGGCATTTTTATCTAGCCCATGTTGTTTTTGGAACTGTGCATTATTACTTTGAACAGTAAAAATAGCAAACGTAATCATACTTATGACCATAACTGCCGCACTAATTGCAATAATAATTTTATTGCCCCGATTGTTCAGGGCGCGAAGTTTCGAAAATCGACCGCCTAACCCACCAGACGCAAATCGCGGTGCAGAAAATTCGACGACGACAGGTTCAAAAGCCATTATGTACCATCCTTTTGTAACGGTTCACTTGCGTCTAATTGTACCATAAACGGGATGGCTGTCGCAGTCCAACTAGACTCGACATAAAACTTATAATTTGCTTGCTTAGGCACCAAATAACTTAACTCACCCCTTGTGCTTTCGCCAGGTAAAATTAGCCCAGCTCGAAAAGGAGCTTCTAGCTCATAGGCGCTGACATAACTAACATGGCCATCGCTGGTTTTAATATAGGTATCGTTTGTCGGTAGCACGCTAAAGGGTCTTTCGCCAACATTTTTTACCTTCAACGTAACAACAACATATTCATACCCTTTTGGTGCTGGGAATTGCTGCGTGCCTGGCCTATGTTCTATTGTGTATACCTGTAACTCGCTGGAGCCATTGCGGACGTCAACGCCCATCCGAATACCATTTGAGGGCAACCGATCATGCTTTTGCACTAGGAGCAGGGCACTGCCAAGAGTAAAAATCGACAAGACAAATAGTGCACAACTTATGAGGAAAATTTTGTGGTCAGAAAATGACAAATAACGCTCCCGCACGGTTGCCAAAGGAGCTCTTAATTTTTTTTGATGTGTCATAGCGTGGCTTACTCTCGATCTATGGTTTATTGTTATCAAAATAGCCTACAAAATAAATAATCATGTTACGGTCGGCGTTTGATTTTGTGGTTGCCTTATGGTCATGAGTTTGCCCGCCGGCAGGAACACCTCCTGCGAGAGAGCTTGCAAGATTCTTGCCACATATTCCAGAGACTTCTATTGTAGAGATCCCCGTCAGGGCTTTGTGGTAAGCGGAGTCGAATGTCGTTACATTGAGTACCCTGTTTCCGTTCCAGCCCCAGCAGTTGCCGCCACTGCCATGCGTCGCAATCTCTCTTGGGCCATAACACGGTAATGCCCCATCGCAATAGACTGGCGTTGCCGCTACAGGGGCTGGGGTAGATGTTGTCGGTGTTTTGGGTGCATTCGCGCCCGATGCTGGAGCAGTAGACGTGCCAAGGCTCGGTGGACTGGCAATAACGGCGGGCTTGACCGCAAGCGTTGCAGTACCGCTTCCCTTCTGACCCTGACTATTTTCGCATGTGAGTGTATAGCTTTTGGTGCCTTCAGATTGGATACGCCCGGTGCTTTCTGACCCAAAAGGAGTTTTTACTCCCGACCAATCCCCGCTTGCAGTACAACTTGTGACCGCCCCCGCTACCTCCCATGTTAGACCAGCAGCATTCCCAGCGGCGAGTTCGGCGGTGTCCGTACGGATTGTTATAACAGGAGGTGGTATTTGTAGGCTTGGTTGTGTAAAGCTAAAAGCTGGCTGAGTGGTCTTGGTTTTTTTAAAAAACCCTATAAGTACTATGGCGTTCATGCCAATGAGTGTTACGATCATGCTGAGGCCTACTAGGCGTTTAAGCCACATAGCTAGACCTTTCCATTTTTGAAGAGGGGCTCACCCCTCTTGAGGTGTAGACATCGCTATGCTCGTCTCCAGCCTCCACTCCCCCAGCCGACCTTGCGGTCGGCTGCCCGCGCTGCGCACGGGTGATCCAGGTATTTTGGCGGTGTATCAATTTTGACTCTTGACTCATAATTCTTGCCTCTTATTCTTTCCTATGACATTCCAAATTCTTCGCTGTGAATGCTGGTGGCTGGTACACCTTTGGCGCGTAGTTGTTTACGTAGATCTTGCATCATACCGGGTGGCCCACAGAGGTAAAAGTCTTTTCCGCTTAGCGTTTGGCTTACTCCTTCTATATAATCAGCATTCAAGTGTCCGGCCTGCTTGTCACCAATGTATGGTATGACCCTTACGTAGCCATAACGGGCATTCGCATGCTGAGCAATTTTATCCCAATCTATAAGCTCACTTTCAGTCTTTACTACGTAATAAAGGTCTACTTTACATCCTGAGACGGGCAAGTTTTTCAGCATGGAAAGAAACGGCGAAATACCAATTCCTGCTCCGACCCAAATTTGATCAGTGCAAGTATAATTTGTGTAGCTAAACCGACCGTACGCACCCTCGATATCTGCAGTTGCTCCAGCAAGCAGGGTTCCGAGCTTATTTGTGTAGTCACCAAGCCCTTTCACACTTAGTTCTAGTTGATATTCGTTTGGAGCAGAACTGATAGAAAATGGATGCCATTCTCGACTTACCCCCGGGCCACCATTTCTAAACCGCACAAACACGAATTGGCCGGGTTTGTAGGGCATTACTTGAGATTGCGGTGACATTAGAACCTGAGTGACGTTGCCGGCTACTATCTTAACGGCATCAACCGTATATTTGTAGCGCCGTATAAATATTGCGCCCACCACAGTCTTATATACGAAGGCTACCAGTCCAATCAGCACCATTGTTAGAATGTACCATTTCATGGCAGGGTCCCTTGAGGTGTCGCTGCTAATAAAGAATATGTGGAGGCCTCCAATAAAAAAGGCTAACCCCAAAAACTTATGAGTAAACAGCCACAGCCTGTAGGGTAGTTTTATAAAAAAAGTCACGACTAAGAGCGCCACCATACCCCAAAAAGCAATTACGCCAAACATGATGGCCCACTGTTGAAGCACAACTGCATGTTGAACAGAATTCGTATCAAAAAGATGGTTGATGGGAAATAGTCCATTCGGCACCAGTAACAGTGCAGCGTCTTTCATGCTGGTTGTGACATAGCGCAAAGCAAGAAATAATGGATGGAAAGAAAGCATAATGAGAGCCAGACCACCTAAAACATGATGTGCAATATAGACACGATTGAGGCCACCAAACCAATACTCTAGAAACCGCAATCTGGTAGCATATACTAGGTTGAGGGCATACATAACAGTTCCAATGAGGCCCGTAACGCGCCCGAGGTTCAACATGGTTGGGATAAAGCCCTGTACTGTGCTGAGTGGGTGAATTCGTGCCCACAAAATAACAGGCACTAAACAGAGTACAATGGTTACGCCCCACCCTATTAAATGCTCGGGACGGAAGCTCAAAACTACTTTTCGGTTGCCGTTTGGTTGCATAGGCCTCTCGCCAAGGTCTCGTTTAACTTATGCTTAATTGTACGGGATTACGCAAAATTGTACAGCAAAAATTGGTGTTTTCGTTAGAACACACGCTTCTTGCGACCAAGCCCTAAAACTATTAGCGTTACGGTAACAGTAAAGCCAAGAATAATCCAAAACGCGTAGCCGCTGTGCTGAAACGGTGTGACGATATTCATGCTGTACACGCCAAAAAACATGTTGGGAATGGCCATGGCCAGCGTGGCAACGGTTAGGATTTTCATGGTGCGGTTGAGGCTGTTGTCGCTAATAGAACTGTGAGCGTCACGCACGCCAACAATGGCTTTAATGTTGCTATTGCAGTTTTCGAGCGACTGGTCGTTACTAAGCATAAGGTCTTCAACCAGGTCTTGGTCTTCCTCAAAAAGCTTTAAGTGATGGCCTAGCAGCAGCCGCCGCAGAATAGCGTTGTTGGGTTGCAGAGCGCTGGCAAATTCGTTGAGCTCGTCTTCTATCATTACAAAATCTACAAAATCTTCGTTAGTAAGACTGTGTTCGCGCAGCCGCGAGCGAACGGCTTTAATTTTGCGGCTGGTTTTGGCAATAAGCGTGTCGTATTGTTCGGTAATGCGCTGAAGTATTAGCAGGATAAGTTTGGTTTTTTGAGTGGTGGCAACGCTGTAGCGACCCGCGGTCAAGTTTTCAAGTGCAGGTAAGTTTAAGGCAGAAACGGTGATGATGGCAGTACTAGTGGTAATAATAAGCAGTGGTTTTGTTTCGAAGCTGCCATCGGGTTCGCGGTGTGCAAAACGCACGTATATAAAGGTTTGGCCTTCGTCAGTGTCGAGGCGAGACATTTCGTCTTCGTCAAGAGCGTCTTCGAAATAGCCTGGGTCTATGTTGAATTCGCTGGCCAAGGTAGTGATTTCTTCGGCGGTGGGGGCAATAACATGTACCCATGAACCAGGTTTAAACTCGGCAATTTCTTGAAGCGCCCTGCCCCGCAAACTGCGGTAATAATACGTAACCATAGGAATCCTCTACTTAGCTTACTCTACGGCGTATTGTACTCTACTCTACGCTTCAAAAGAACCCCTTTAGCCAAGGTGGGTACGACACACGCCCACTCTTGCATGTAAATTTTTTACGCTATAGCGTCGATTATTTACATGTGGACACGGCTGCGCAGAAGGTTGGTCTTAAGGGTTACGGGTCGTAGGCCCTGACTGCGCGGCAGGGTCGTCTTTGTGAAAACGAAAATAAGGATATATGGAGCTGCTTTGTTAATTCGAAGGGTTTGCTATAGTTGCTTTGATTGACTGTATATAAGGTTTGGCGGTTACATCATGGCCGGCGTGCGGCACCACATGAAGCCTTGCGTTTGCAATGCTGCTACATGCCATTTGAGATTGACGTTTCATAATGGGGAATTTTTGAAACTCCTCTGCACCATAAAAGAGGAGCGTGGGGCACTGAACTTTAGCCGCTAGTTTAGCGAATGATAGCGAACGGAATTCGGCAATTCGTCGTTTACCAAAAAAAGATAACCAAGATTGTTTCATGTGCGGCGAGGCAAAGTTTTCGGCAAAGTATGGCGACAACGAAAACAACCACAACGCCGCAGGCTTTCTCTCGGTAGCAGCTAGCAACGCTGTAACAGCTCCGAACGAAAAGCCAGCAAGGATAGTTGTATAAGGATCGTGTTTCACGTATTCCTCCATAAGCTGGGCGCGCCATTTACTTGGGGTAGTACGCGACCACGTAATGGGGATGAACTGTGTTTTGTAGCCTTGCTGTTCTATTGCTCTTAAAACCGATTGATAGTTTCGCGAATGAAGGTCTTCCCCACTGCCTGGCACGAAAAGAACAAGAGGTTTTTGCGCTGACATACTTATATGATATATTAATCGATTTTCATAGTACAGGAGCGGGGCCATTATACGTCATGCAGCCTAGGGCCCGTGGATTATAGACTTCTCTGCACCGAAGGCTTCTCTATATCGTGGCATTAAATGTTATATGCTCGCCAGTCCCCACAAACTCAAAAGTGTTACCATTAATTTTTATACCCGTCTGGTCATCTAGGGCGTGTACTGTGTAAGGGCAGTTTTGTAACCTTTTTCTAATAGTTTTCTCGTCTTTCGCAAGCGGAAATTGTGGACTATTTAGGTGGGCTTGTATGCCGAACTCTACAAGGCCAAGAGCATCTAGAGTTTCTGAGTTTTCGTCTGAATTAAGTCGTGTGTCTGGTGTAGCAATATAGCTGCCAGCACTTACGCCAACATACACTCTACTGTCTAGCAAAGAAGGAATTTCTTTTGTTAAACCCGATTCGTTAAAGCATTTCATAAGAAATGTTGTGTTACCGCCATTCACAAAAATAACATTACTCTCTTGTAGTCTTGGCAGCCAAACCTCTCTTGCTATAGCTGCAATATCGACAATGTCTAGTTGCGCAATATTCATCTCTTTTAGGTAATGTAACTGGTCAACTACCCAGCTTTTATCGCCGACTTCAACGTGCATGGCAGATGGGATAAACGCCATTTTTATTTTTGACGCAGGTGTCCCTGTTAATTCTAATAGTGCTTTTTTGAGTTCAGTATTTCGTAGTCCGCCAGATGTTAAAAGGAGTTTCATGCCTTCACTCTTACAAAGATGAATTCGTTTTCTTGCGTGGTGGGGTTGGAAATTTTGTGCTTTATACCTGCTGGAAAAACAAAAACGTCACCTGGTTCGTAGGGGTATTCGCCGTCATTGTCGTGCACGAGGCCTGTCCCGCTTACAACCACCATAACTTCTTCTACACCAGGGTGGTCATGCCAGTCGTACATACCGCCTGCGGGCATAAAGCCGTGCGTCATCATTTCGAATGCCGCGCTTTTTAGATGCTCTGGCGAGGCATACACCTTGCGTTGTCCGCTACCATTATGGGCGTCTTCCTTTAAGATTGTGTGAGCCGAACGCTTTACAATTTTCATACATTGGCAGTATGCCACAGGCATAGTGTGGTTGCCAAATATACTGCTCAAGCGTGATTTTGCCCACAAGTTTCGCAGTAAAACAAATTGCCTTAAACATACTCTAGTGGTAAAGTCTATTTTATGATTAAAGAGTACGGTGTTACAAATGGCTATTTTGATTGCAGTACATTGCCAAATGCAGACCTCGAGAGGCTGCAGCAATTTTACACAAGGCCATGGGCGGAGATGGGTGAATTACTCGTAAACGGTGAAGATGGCTTACGAGAGTATCCGCACATCTTTGATGAATATAGGGGTCATTTACGGTCGTCGGAGCGGCAGAGTGGTCGACACCCGATGGATAGAGTTGAAGCTGCATTACAGGGAGAGCTGCACAATATCTCAAGTACTTTGCGTCTATTATCATTCCAAGTTGGACAAATCGCAAAGGGAGAAGCACCTCCAGCAGGATGGGAACGTATCCGCATAGGAAAAATCGAACGCACTATAGAGGAATGGTTACCAAAGGGAGTCCTCCGCATACCTGAAAAACGGTGGAGCCCTGAAGCGATAACAGAATATTACGCGCGTATTCGTGCCGTGGAAAGCGACGAACTGGTTCGGGATGTCGCAGAACTTGCTGTCGCAGTGGTAGCGCAAAATAAAATCGAGCCGTTGTATGTAGCCAGTGAAAGTGGTCTAAAACGAGGAACTGGCTGGCTAGCGCGCCTTATCGGCCTAACGGTCGATACAGGCCATACAAATGATTACCGTCACCAGGTGCATGACGTTATAGCGGCAGTTGAGGAGGGCGATGGTACCGCGGCTCTATTGAGAGGTGCAAATGGGCTATACAGTCTATGGCCCCCTTTCCGACAATAAATGTGGTGCACAGGAAATCTTATGCGTCTTGGTCTTGCGACAATATATAGACACTATACGGTGCCAGTCGGATGGTGGCGAGGTTGTGTTCGTCGGTGGTTACAGAGTCGATGTTGGTTTGTTGAAAGTCTGAGCTGTAACCCTTCCAACTGCTGTTAAAGCGTACGTACCAGGTGCCCTTAACGGGCAAAGTAACCTTGTATATTGTGTGAGCCG
>JBATSO010000020.1:0-16981 GCA_049293335.1 Saccharimonadales bacterium (SeqCode) | reverse complement strand
CGTAAACCAGAGCGTTGTGAGTCTAGAGTCGGTTTGGGCCGAAAGCTTTGCACGACTCGATGATTTGCATAAAGACAAAAATAAACTGCGCGGGGTGCCGACAGGCTACCGCGATCTCGACAATATGCTGGCTGGCTTGCAGCCTTCCGACCTTTTTATTATCGCCGCCCGACCCTCAATGGGAAAAACCGCCTTTGTGCTTAACCTTGCGCACAAAATCGCCACCCAGGCCAAAGAAGTCGTGTTGTTGTTTAGCCTAGAAATGAGCAAAGAACAGCTCGTTGATAGGCTACTCGCCATGGAGTCGGGCGTAGACGCCTGGGCCCTGCGCACAGGCAAGCTCACCGATGACGATTTTGAACGGCTCGGCGAGGCTATGGGCACACTCAGTGAAGCCAAGATTTACATAGATGATACCCCAGGCATTACCGTTAGTGACCTCCGCACCAAGGCCCGCCGCGAGGCGCATGGTCAAAAATTGGGTTTGATTATTGTAGATTACCTTCAGCTTATGAGCGGGGGCGGTAAATATGCCAGCGAAGGCAACCGTGTGCAAGAAATTTCGGAAATTTCGCGCGGGCTGAAGGGCATTGCCCGCGAACTAAACGTGCCGCTGATTGCACTGAGCCAGCTAAGTCGCTCGGTCGAAAGTCGTAGTCCCAAAATTCCTCAGCTAGCCGACCTACGAGAATCTGGCTCTATTGAGCAAGATGCCGACGTGGTGGCTTTTTTATACCGCGAAGATTATTACGAGCCCGAGAGCGAGCGTAAAAATATTATGGATGTACTCATTAAAAAACATCGTAACGGCCCAACGGGCGGGGTAGAACTGTACTTTGACCGCGACAAACAGCGCATTCGTTCGCTCGACACAACCTACGCGGTAAACCCCTTTAATGAGTAGTGGGTGGTTAGCCAGTAAAAATCCTAAAATAGTTAGACAGGTGATATACTAAACTCTATAGTGCTTATGAAAAAAGTTAAGAAATTTCTCAACCAATATTGGCGCATTGGAGCCGTGCTGTTGCTTGTTGCGACACTACTGTCTGGTTTGCTTATATTTCGACTCGATAGCTTAGTCGTAGGCTATAGCGCTACCGAGCAAGCCAGTCAACAAACAAGCTCGAGCCTTCGTGCCATATATAATGACCCCGTAAACGCACCGTATAAACTCCTGGTATGGTTGAGTTTAAAGTGTGGTTTTCATAGCTTACTAGCTACCCGTATTGCGGCAGTTACTATTGCCCTCGGCATTGCTGCACTTTTTTACTGGGTAGCTTCGCGCTGGTATTCAAAACGAATCACTCTTTTTGCAACCCTCATGTTGGTAACCTCAAGCAGTTTTTTACACGCTGGCCGAAACGGCTCAGCACTTATACTGCAAATGGCCAGCCTACTACTAATAGGCGCCGTTTTATATTTTCAGTATTCACCGCACCGACTTTATAAACTGTACATTATGACTGCGCTGTTTGCGTTATGCGTGTACATACCAGGTATGGTGTGGTTGGAACTGTTTGGGCTGTGGTTACTTAGAAAATATATAATTAAAATATTTCGCCAACTCAGCCACCTGCATGCTGCCCTTATTTTGTGGCTTGGCCTTCTTCTTACCTTGCCGCTACTGTGGGTCGGGGCGCACAACTGGACGGTGCTGCACGCCATTGTAGGCATACCAACGAGCGCACCCTCCTTATCTACGCTATTCGAGTCGACTAAGCACTTCGTCTCTGCATTTTTGTACCGCGGCTATTGGAGCCCCGAGACCTGGCTATACGGAGCGCCGCTACTCAACATTGGTGAAGTACTGTTTTTTATTGCCGGCCTTTATGGCTGCCTTAAAAAGCCAAGATTACGTTTTAACTTTTTCTTATTTATCTGCGCAGCTATTACGGCCTTTTTGGTCATTTTATCGGGAGGCGTAAGTATTACAATATTGGTGCCATTTGTGTACTTCATTATTGCGGGCGGGATTTTTTTGGTGCTCGATGAGTGGCTCTCGACCTTCCCGCGAAATCCAATTGCACAGGGCTTCGGCATAAGCTTAATTGGTATTTTTGTGGCGTTTTCGGTACTGTATCATATGCAGGCTTACTTTAAGGCCTGGCCAAACGCACCCGAGACAAAACAGGTTTACGTGGTAAACCCTAGACCGTAGTCTGATACAATAAGCTAGACGAGTGTGAACTTGGTTAATGTAAATGATAGATAAGGGAGGTTACGTATGAGCCGATTTGATCAGGCCAAAATGCTACTACAGGTAAAAAAGATCCAAAAAGAACTGCAAAAACTGATTATTACAGCAGAGCAGGGCGATGGCGCAGTCCGCGTAGAAATTACAGGCGAGCAGAAGGTTAAAAAAATTCACATTGACCCAAAAAGCGTAGACCTGAACGATATTGCTCAACTTGAGCGCTGGCTGGAAGACGCCGTAAAAGATGGCATAGCCGAAAGCCAAAAAGTCGCGGCTGAAAAAATGCAACCATTTATGGGAATGCTCGGTAATCTTGGCTTGTAGGGAATGGCTCAGCTATTACCTGTAGCGCTCGAAAACCTCATTGAAGCCCTTGGCAATTTGCCTGGGGTTGGTAGCCGTACAGCCGAACGATACGCTTATTTTTTGGTACGGCGCGACCCAAGTAAATCTACTCAGATTGCCGCTGCGCTTTCTGCACTTCACGGTAGTATAGCCTACTGCCCAAAAACTTTCGCACTCATAGATGCCAGCGAAAATGTCTCGCCGCTCTATAGTGACCCTCGGCGTGACAAAAAGCTCGTTGCTGTGGTGACCGAACCTCTCGATATTGTTTCGCTCGAAAAAATCGGCAGTTTTAGAGGCACTTATCATGTGTTGGGGGGGCTTGTTTCGCCCATCGACAACATTACGCCCGACCAATTGCACATTGCCGAGCTGATTTCCCGCGTTGACGAAGATGCCGTAGAAGAAATAATACTTGCAACCAACGCCAGCGTTGAAGGTGAATCAACCGCCTTGTATATTCAGCAGCAACTTGGTGACCGAAACGTTAAAATTACCCGCCTGGCCCGAGGCCTCCCTATAGGCGTGGATCTTGAATATGCCGACCAAATTACCCTTGGCCGCGCCCTCGAAGGCCGCCAACTTTTGTAGTCTAAGCCGCCCTACATTGCAGGCGCATGTGCAGATATTTGGTCGGTAATTGATTCGATCCCAGTAACTGGGTAAACATAGCCCTCAAGCGTTGTGCTGCCAACTTGAACTGCTAAGCGCCTAGCCCAGCCTGTGAGATCAGCCTCTGCCAAGGGTATATTTTGCTTAGTAACAAAAATTTCGGTCGACCGAGTACCATCTACGTTTTTACAATGTTCCCAACCACTTGGGAATACACCACTCTGAACCTCGTATCCGGCTCCCATACATCTTGGACACATTCACTAAACTAGAAAGGAGTGAAAGTGAGAACAAGAACTATGACTGGAAAACAACTCCAGGTGTACGGAGCTCGTATCCGTCTGGCCTGGTTTCGGGCTGCCGAGGAACTTGGTAGTGTTACAGCAGCCTGTAAATACTATGGTATTGCCCGGAGCGAATACTATTATTGGCATTCCCGTTGGCTTGCTAGTGAGAAACAGATGACAAGTCTGTACGATCTACCGAAAACACCCAAAACCCACTCGTCAGATATAGACTCAGATACCACCAGCCTCATTGTCCAGCTCAGACTAGGCTTAGGCTACGGCGAAGCCAAGTTGGCAGTGGTACTCAAACGTGATTACGGAGTTACCGTCTCTCGACATGGTGTTGGCAACGTACTACGTCGGGCTAGACTCACAGTGCCAAAGCCTCGAAAACGACGATTCCAACGTCGCCTTAGCGACTACCAATACCGACCAGGCGAAGTCGGGCAGATGGATGTCAAGCACTGGAGGCGTGCCGCTTACCAATACGACCTGGTAGACTGTGCCACCAGAATTAAATACAAGCGCTTGTATCCGGGTGTCAACCCGGCCTACACCGTTGACTTCCTAGAGCATGCCACCAGGTTCTTTGCGCCAGCTTTCCAATTCCAGTGCATCCAGACCGACAATGGCACGGAGTTTGTGTATGACCAACTCCCACAGGCCAAGCCGAACACCCTGACCGCTGTACAACGATGGTTAACCGCAAACAATATTCGGCACGGTCGAATACCATCTCGCTCACCGCATTTGAATGGAAGAATTGAGCGCAGCCATGGCGTTGACAAAGACCGTTACAAAAAACTTACTACAAACAGCCACCAGAAGGCAGAGCTACAGGCCTTCCTGATAGAAGATTGCCTCGACTACAACTTCTACCGGCCGCACAGCATGCTTCGCATGTGTACGCCCGTGGAATACCTCCAAGGTATTCCAGGCTACGAGAATGCTACACTGGATACTAGTGTCCTATATGTTTAGGAGCCGGACCCCACTCTGAACCTCGAACTCACAGAGCTGTGTAGCCAACTCAGTAGACAGGGGAGGCTGAAAGGCAACCGCAGCGCCCGTCGCAAACTCTGCTACATAGGCTTTCCGGCGTGTTCCATCGCTTGATCTGTTTGGTGATTCGTAACGTTCAGACATAGTATTCCTCTTTTCTAGTCCCACTATATTCCTTCGCCTCGCTTAATTGCAAGCATAAACGGCGAAACTTGCTGCGAATACACACAGATTACTGTTACTTGCAGTTAGCGGCTGAGGTATTTCAGGGTACAATAGAGTCTATGCAGCAAAACATTTTAGCAGCCGTATCATCAGCACAGAAAATCATTGTCATTCAGGCCGATAACCCCGATGCCGATTCGCTGGGTAGCGCCCTGGCGCTCGAACACATTCTGGGCGACCTCGGCAAAGACGTAGCGTTGTACTGCGGCGTGAATGTGCCAGACTATTTGCGCTATCTTTCTGGCTGGGATAGAGTGCTCGACACGCTACCCAACCAGTTCGACCTCAGCATTATTGTAGACGCTAGCACCTACACCTTGCTCGATAAGCTCGACAAAAGCGGTCACATGGGTTGGATTAAAAGTAAGCCGTGTATAGTGCTAGACCATCACGCCACTGTCGAAAAACCGCTCGATTTTACTAACCTTCAGCTTGTTGACACAAACGTTTCTTCCACGGGGGAACTGGTTTTTCATCTGGCGAGTACATTTGGTTGGCACATGAACGCCCAAGCGGCCGAGCACATTATGAGTTCGATCCTGGGGGACACACAGGGCCTTATGAACGATTTAACTACCCCAGGCACCTACCGAGTCATGGCCGACCTAACCGAGCTTGGCGCTAACCGTGCGCGCCTAGAAGAACTTCGCCGTGAGTACAGCAAAATGCCCGAAAAAATTTATAGCTACAAAGGCCAGCTAATTGCAAAAACCGAGTTTCATGCCAGCGGCAAAATTGCACTTGTACATATTCCCCAAAAAGAAATTAACGAATACAGCCCCCTGTATAACCCCGCGCCTCTAATACAGTTCGATATGTTGCAAGTTCGTGGGGTAGTACTGGCCGTAGTGCTTAAGAGTTACGATGATGGCCGAGTCACGGCAGCACTCCGCGCCAACAGCGGCTACCCAGTGGCAGCCCAGCTTGCCGAACACATGGGCGGCGGCGGGCACGACTACGCAGCAGGTTTCAAAATTACCGATGGCCGTAGCTACGCCGAGGTTAAAACCGAAGCCCTCCGATTCGCCAGTGACTTACTAGACAAGGCTTATGATAATATCGCATAATAACAGCATGAAACCAATCTATAGTCGTTCCGTTTGCTCCGCGCCTTTTTTGTCACAGGCGACCACGGCTCATGGCTTTCTATTTGTTTCGGGGCAGATTAATCTTGATGTCAATGGAAAACTAGTTGGGGATAGTGTAACGACACAGTTTGCGCAGATTATGTCTAACGTTACCGCTATTTTAAACGCAGCCCAAGCAACTCTGAGCAATGTTGTGAAAGCCACTATTTATGTAACAGACCTCGCTGACGCACCAAAAATCAACGAGCTCTGGTTAACGTATTTTAGCCAGCCAATGCCTGCCCGAGAAATGGTGCAAGTTGCAGCTCTGCCGCTCGGTGCGACCATAGAAGTTAGCGTAATAGCCAAAATATGAAACTCTACGATACACTTTCACGCTCGGTTAAAGAAGTGCGCCCACTCAGCCCAAAAACAGTCAAACTGTATACCTGCGGGTTAACGGTATACAGCCAGCCGCATATTGGAAACTGGCTGCCGTATATTTACTGGGACGTACTTGTACGAACGCTTCGAGCATCAGGCTACGTGGTAGAGCACACTCAAAACATAACAGACGTAGGTCACCTAACTAGCGATGATGACGACGGCGAAGACAAAATGGAAAAAGGCGCCAAACGCGAAGGCTTGACCGCCTGGGATGTAGCCGAAAAATATATTGCAATTGCAGACAAAGAGGCAAAACAACTCAACCTACTACCGCCCGATCATTTAGTACGCGCCACAAGCATGATTGACCAGCAAGTTCACTTTGCGCAAGCGCTCAATGCCAAGGGCTATTTGTACAAAATTGAAGGTGATGGCATGTATTTTGACACGGCAAAATTAAGCGACTACGGCAAGCTAGCCCAGCTAGACGTTTCGGGCCTCGAAGCGGGCGCTCGGGTAAGTGTAGCGGGCAAGCGCAACATTACAGACTTTGCCGTCTGGAAGTTTAGCCCAAAAAACAGCAAGCGTGATATGGAATGGGAAAGCCCGTGGGGCCTTGGCTTTCCTGGTTGGCACCTGGAATGTTCTGTTATAGCCCGCGAAACGCTGGGCGACCAACTAGACATACATGCGGGTGGAATAGACCACATACCCGTTCACCATACCAACGAAATTGCCCAAACCGAAACCGTGACAGGCAAAACATTCAGCCAATTTTGGGTGCACAATAACCATCTTAAGGTTGATGGCAGTAAAATGGCCAAAAGCACGGGCAATATTTATACCCTGCAAACTATTATAGACCGTGGCTACAGCCTCGACGCCTTTAAGTTGTTTGCACTTGGGAAGCACTATACAACAGAGGGAAACTTCACCTGGGAAAACCTAGAGGCTGCCCAAAATCGTTTGAATCACTGGCGCGAAGCTATGGCAACTCGCTGGCAAGAAGCCTTGCTAACGAAGACTGCCGAGGACATACATGCTGCGGATTTCTCCGAACAGCTCGCAACGCTACTTGCCAATAACCTCGACACGGCAGGTGCGTTACAGTTGTTCGACAAAATCGCCGACAAGGCCCTAGCTGGTGCAGTGTGTGGTACTTGTCTCGACACCGTTGCACAGCTCGCCGAGGATTATTTAGGCGTCGACCTTAAGGTTGCTGATATTACTTCAGCGCAAAAAGAGTTGATAGCCCAGCGCAACCAGGCGCGCGACAGTAAGGATTGGGCGCGGTCCGACGAACTCCGTGACGCTCTAGTAGCGCAAGGCATTGGCCTGCGCGACACTCCAACTGGTTCCGCTTGGTACCACTTACCGCCTGAGATTAAGGCTTAACCAAACTTAGAGTTCGCCGCCCTCAGTTTTGATGTCTTTTACCGTTTTCCTACTTAACAAATCTCGGCGCTGCAAGTAATCGAGTAGTAAAATACGTAGACAGCCTGCTATTGGAATAGAAACTAAAGCGCCAAGTAAACCGCCAAAACTACCACCCACCAGCACCGAAATAAAGACAATCAGCGGCGACATATTGGTTGAATTGGCCTGAATGCGCGGCTGCACTGCATAGTTTTCAATTTGCTGATACAAAATGTAGTAACCGAGCACGACTAAAGCTGCGGGTATGGAAGTGAAAAGCGCAACCAACGTACACAAAATGGCGCCAATTGTGTGACCCACCATTGGAATAAGCCCACAAATGAAAACCAGCACCATCAACGCAATTGGGTAGCTAACATTCATAATAAAGAACATAGGCACTATCAACACTGCGGCAATAGCAGCAAGCAGTACTTGACCGTTCACATACCCCTGTACGACCTTATTCATATCTTGCAAAAGTTTGTTGGTATGAGCGCGTTTTTTCGTAGGTACCATTTCTTCCATGAGCCTGCGCCAACGTGGACCTTCGGTCAGCATCATAATAGTTAAAACAAGCACTGTAAGTAACGAGAATAAGCTTGAACCTATTTTACCAACGGTTGAAAGCGCAGAACTACCGATGTTTCCGACTCGACTCGAAAGCTGGTTCGATAGTTTTTCGACATCGTCTTGCAGTTTGTAGCGCTCAACAAAACTGCCAAGTGCGCCGCGACCATTTTTGGTCTCGTCAACAAGCTGTGGCGTAGCCTTTACAAAACTAATCGTTTGGCGGGTAAGCGGCGGCACAATTGCTATTAAAAACCCTAGTAAAAGCACAATAATTACGCCCATAGAAAGACCTGTCGCTAACGTACGCTTGTCTTTGTTCTTACCTGGCAATGTATTGGCTAGCCACCGTACAGGCGCATTGAGTGCAATACTTAAGAAAAAGGCAATGCCTATGAGCGTTAGGGCGTGGGCGCTGCGGCGCACCATAGTAAAAAGCAGCACCGTCAGTAGAACGAGGCCAATAAATCGTACAATGCTATGAGTTGAAACGGTTACTTCAAAGTCTGAATCGTCTTTTGCGAATAATTGTGCCATGTTTCGTATTATACCATCTACACGTTATGTTCTACGACTTCGTAGAGCCTTTTTATAAACCCGTTCAATTTCTTTACCAACAATATCGATGGCATAGCGTTGCACGTACGCTTGCTGAGCCTGAGCTGCTTTGGTACGCCGCGCTGCCGAACGCATCCAGTCTTGCAACAAAGAAGCAAAAAGATTCGTTTGTAAAGGGTCAATAAGCTGAGACTTAAAAGGCTCCATAACAGAACGGTACCCAGGATTGTCACCCGCTAGCACCACGCCGCGGCTGGCAGCCATGGCCTCAAGCAAACTTATGCCAAAACTTTCGCCCGAAGTACTTGGAAACACAGCAATATCGGCTGTGGCCAAAAAAGCAGGCTTGGCAGCTTCTTCAATAAAACCTTCGAAACGCACAATATTTTTTAACTTGTGCTGTGCTACAAACGTTTCGAGCTCGTTGCGGTACTGACCTTTGCCGCCAATGAGCACCTCCCAATCAGTGGGGAGATTGCCGTTTGCATGAAGTTCATGGACTGCCTTAAGTAAACTAAGCGCACCTTTTCGCTTTACCAGTCTGCCTAAAAACACGATGCGCTTTTTTTTAGTTACAACTTTTTTAGGCGCTTCCGCAAAGGTAGAGTAGTCAAATGCATTAGGTACAACAACACTGGTAAAACCAAAATGGCTGCCCGCAAATTCTTGGGCGGGCTCAGAAACAGCCATCATGGCGTCGAATCGTTTGGCTGTGTTGGTGTTGATTTTGCCAAGCAAATTACTGCCAATTTTGGCAAGTCGAGAGTATGGCAAAACGTGAAACGTCCCAACCACCGCAGTCATGTCGTGCGCCGCGCGTATTAAGCGGCCGCCCATAAACGGACTATACGGCGTTTGTACATGGAGCACATCAATCTTGAGTGTGCTTAGCAGTTCTCGCAGCTTTTTACTACGAACAGGCAGCGGTACGGAGAGCCAGTTGCCATTAAACTTCACCCGCACATTTCGGCTTAAACTGTACACGCCGTGTTCATTTTGTTTTTTGGTTTCGCCCACCAGATAATATACCGAGTGACCTTGAGTAGTAAGCCAGCCACCAACAGCTCGCATATATTGTTGAATGCCATCGGTTGGGTCGAATGACTCGTCGAGCACAAGGGCAATACGCACAGCTAAACTTCTTTCGGGGTTACGCCCGCCTGTTCGATTGCTCGTTCATATGCCTGTAAATATAAGGTGGCAACCTTGGGGTAGTCGTACTGACGGACCTGCTTTTTGGCCCATTTTTTCCAAAGCTCTCGTATACCTTCATCGTGCAAAAGTAGTTCCATACGCTGCGCAAATTCTTTAGTGTCACGGGGGTTTACAAGCGAAAGTTGGCCTAAGCCACTCATGACGCTTTCGTACCCAGGGTTATTGCCCGCAATAGTTACCAAGCCACTAGCCATAGCTTCTAGCAGCACAATCCCAAAACTTTCGCCGTACAAGGCAGGCGAACAAAACAAATCAACTGTATGCAGCAGTTCGCGCTTTTTATCGTCGTCGATGTACCCCAAAAATTCTACTTGGGCAAGCTCAAGCTCCTGAGCAATGTACTCTAGCTTTTCCTTGTCGACTCCATCGCCCGCTATAAGCAACTGAACCTGGTGTCCCCGCTCTTGAATATCATGAACCGCATGCAGCAAATATTTTACGCCCTTGCGCTTTTCGAGCCGCCCAACGTACAGCACGGTTTTTTTGCCGTTTCTTTTGGCGACTTCTAGGTGAGCTGGTTTGCGAAAATGTCGCAAATTTATGCCATTTGGAATAATTTCGATTGGTTCTTCGGTAAGCGAACGCACATAGTCGGCTGCGGCTTCTGAAACGGCAGTAAAAGAATCTATGTGGCGCAGCAGCGGTTTCGTATAGGGCGTAATAACCTTGGCAAGGGCGCGGCTAGCCAGTGTTTCGGGTAGCTTAGCATGGAATGTCGCAACATTTACACAAGTGCTACGACTCAAAATTTGTCGACTTAGTACAGGCACCCACGGTTCGTGAAAATGCAGCACATCGAACTGTTCATACTCGAGCATGCTATCGATTTCATCAGTGAGAACACTGGCGCTTATTTGCGAAGTGGTCGAAAGAGGCGATTTAAAATCGGTTGCCGAGCCCAAAAACACCACGCGGCCAGTATGCGAATCGGAACTCTCTTTGGGCTGCGGAGTAATTATAACCGCATCGTGACCACCACGAATATATTCATGCTGCAACGCCTTTACAACTTCCTGAACACCACCGCCTTTGGCAATGTTGTAGGGACAAACCAGTCCGATTTTCATAATTATCTTCTAGTATACCATTTTATGTTTTACCTGGCTGGCGTGCTTTTTCTGGAGATTTTTTAAGTATTTTTCGAAGAGCGGGGGGGATAAAGGCGGCAGCCTCCTTTTTTGTAGCGATTACGCTGGGCGAATGAGACGCTGCCTGAATAGGCACGGGGTAAAAATTGCTAAAAACAACACGCATTTGCTGTTCTATGATGGCGTTATCGAAATAATTGTCGTTCGGTGTGTGAACATGCCACACTGGAAGGTCAATTTTTTCGTTGCAGTTATCGACCGTTAGAAGTTCTACTGTCGTACACATGTAGGTCCGAACATCGTTATTCTGCCACAACGAAACCTCCATATCCATCATATCTTTTTTGAGTTTATCGTCGCCTGCTGCGTTTTTAAACTTGTGTTTTGCGTTGTTTGTTCGAGCGTAAAAGGCACGAATAACAGGGGCGGGCAAGATTGTATGTCTAAATATAAAAGGAAAGGGTGGTATAGAAAAAACCTCGGCACTATGTAAATATGCTTTGTACCGACTAGGCGAAAACTTAAAGTTATCGGCCCGCATAAAACCCATGGCGCTTACCAAAAATTCTACCTTTTTTGTAAGTTCTGGGTAGCGCTGAAGCATACGGGTAGCGACCAAAAAACCAAATGAAATCCCGACAATACTAACCTTTTTACGGCGATAGCGCAGCTTTATAAATGCCGCCATATAATCGGCGTAATTATCGAGGGTAGCAGCTCGGCCAATGCTATAAAAACTATCCATGCCACCAAAGCCAGGTAGGTCTGGCATGGTAACGGCACCAAAATCATTAAAATTTTGCACCAAGCCCCACCAACGTTCAAGTGACGAGTGGTGGCCGTAAATAACTAAAATTTCCCGCCTTTGTTTCTTTTTGGCGGGCAAATAGAGCATACGGCCCTTCATTTTGTTGATATGTAACGGCTCAATGTAGTCAGCCGCCTCAGTTACCACACTCATGTGCTCGCACCACGTTTCTTTAGTATTCTTATCTGTTATAATACGCTGTTTTGCCATAAGAGTGCAACCCCATTTGGTAAGTGTTGAGTAATACTGAATGTCTCAAGGTATACTGTAAGCGTATGGCAAAAAAATCTTCAAAAGTGTTTCTGTTTAGTGTGGCCGTTCTGGCTGGGGTGGGAGTACTGCTCTGTGCACTATTTTTATTTCACGGTGGTGCTTCTGCCCCAACCCCTCAGTCGACAACTAAGCAATCAACCATGGCTCAGCCAAAGGATTCCTTTCATAAACAACGGTTTTCACTTGAAGATCCAACCAGCCAATGGGTGGTTGTGAATAAAGTTCGACCCTTGAATCCCTCTGCCTATAGCCCGACTGACCTTGTCGAACCCAACGTCCCGCAGCGCGTGCCTGGCAACGAATCGATGCGCCTGCGCACAGAAACAGCCAAGGCAGTTGAGGTCATGTTTGCCGCCGCCAAGGCCGATCAAACACCGCTGATGCTTTCGAGCGGCTTTCGGTCGTACAGTTTTCAAACTGGCTTATATAATGGCTACGTAACAAAGAGTGGGCAAGCGGCCGCCGATACCTACAGCGCCCGACCTGGCTACAGCGAGCACCAAACAGGCTTAGCGTTTGATGTCGAACCGCTTGACCAACAATGTGATGTCGATGAATGCTTTGCAGACTTGCCAGCAGGTAAGTGGGTTGCCGCCCATGCCCATGAGTATGGTTTTATTTTGCGCTACCCAGCTAATAAAACAGCGGTGACCGGTTATAAATATGAGCCGTGGCACCTGCGTTATGTCGGTACAGAGCTGGCGGCCGAAATGAAAGCAAAAAACATTACAACTCTTGAAGAGTTTTTTGACCTGCCTGCGGCGCCTGATTATAGGTAGGGAGGTCTTGGAGCTTGGAGCTTGGATCTTGGAGCTTGGATCTTGGATCTTGGATCTTGGAAGCAGTGTAAACCTTTGGTTCAACTGGTGTGTGTAGAGTCAAGAGACATGAGACATGAGACAAGAGTGCGGCCGTAGGCCGCTCATTGTTGATGGTCGCTTTTAGCGACATAGCTAGTGGTGGCCATACGTAGGCTCCTGGCTCTAGATGTTGTCGGGTTTTACAACTTCCGTTAGGCGGCACGAGTTGTTTGACGAGTTAGCATACTGCCAGTGGCAGTATGCTAAGGAGGAGTTCTCGTGTCGGTTGTAAAAACGATCAATATCTGACCAAGAGCTGGAGTTGTGGCCTGGTTTTGGTTCCAAGGCCTTTTGGCAGCAAAAGGTCTTGGGTGCCCTGTTGGGGGGCGACACAGAACGGAGAAGGAACGTTGTTGGGTTAGAGTTGAAGCGCGGGAGGTGGAAGGGATCCTGAGTCGAGCTCAGGATGACAGGAGAGAGGATAGTGGTGGGTATGGGATGTGGTGGAGAAAGTGTGGGTGTTGAAATGAATTCAGCATGACGGACGTGCGGCAGCCATTCCTCATTCCTCATTCCTCATTCCAAATGAAAATTAGGTTAGTGGCGGGTAATTTCTTTCAACATGATGTTTATTTATGCCGTTTACAATATTTGTAAAACCCATCGCTTTTAGAAACGGAATCGAGGCATTACTGCGACTACCACTTAAGCAGTACACCACCAGTTCGGTATCGCGCGGTAGTTCTGCTAGTTCGCTTGGGCCATCCATGAGTTTGCTCGGCGGTATATTCAGAGCGCCCTTCACATGCCCCATCTTAAATTCCATCGGTTGACGTACATCTATAATAACTCGAGCCACAGTATACACTCCTTTTATTTTATTACTTTCTACTTTACTATACACTGTATAGTATTACTATAACGAAAGGGCATTGGTATGAAAAAGCTAGGTGTAGTTATTGCAATTGTGGCTGCTAGTATTGTAGGATTTTTATTGCTTACTAAGCCAGCCTCTGCGCCAAAAGAAAAAGTTGTAACCGAACAAGCGGCACGCCTCAGTTTTGCAACTATCAAGACCGAAGCCGAAAAGGGAAGCGTCTTGCTGCTCGATGTTCGCACGCCCGAAGAATACGCTGCTGGCTACTTTGCACCCGCCAAAAACGTTCCTGTGCAAGATATTCAGGCGGGCACTATGCCAAGTTCAGATAAAACTCAGGCAGTGTATGTATATTGTCGTAGTGGTAATCGATCCCACACTGCCGCGCAACTTTTGCGCGATGCAGGTTTCACCAATGTTACCGACCTTGGCGGGCTAGACGCAGTTAAAGCTATGGGCGGCACACTAACCAAAGAAGGCGGCACACTTTAGATTTACAAAATACGATACCTCTGCCCTCAACATAACGCACAGCGCTACTCTCATGGCAACTCCACCAGCCTAATGGTCAAATAAATTCTGTTTTGGACATGGCAACCGCAGATCTTTATAAACAGTTTTTAGTTGTTAACAAGGAGAATTTGTATGGTTATAAAATTTTTGGCAAGCCAATCTGGTCGACTCCTCCGAGGCGGACTCGGAGTTGCAGTCATTACGCTTACACATTTGTTTTTAAGTGAACAGCTACTTATTACTATTTTGACGGGCATAGGGCTCTTGCTATTATTTGGCGCAATTTTTGATGTATGTTTACTGGCTGGATTGTATAAAAAACCTATTTCTGGCGCCAAATTGTGCCACCGACCATCGTATTCAACAACCAGTATTTTATTGAGTGTCGGTGCGCTGATAGTTGCTACAAGTGCGATCATATACAGCCCTGCCTACCGACCAACAGCAGAGGCTCCAAGGCCAAAAACAACCAGCGTCAAAACTTTACAAGAGGACCTTTTACCTGCACCCGCAACAGAGCAAACGGCCGTTGAAAAAAACAACCAATCGCAAAAAGAAATGCTGCTGTATCTTATAGAAGAAGAAAAACTTGCTCACGATACCTATGCCACGCTCTATGACGCTTTCGGTGCAAACGTATTTGGAAATATACTTAAAAGTGAAACTAGCCACCAATCGCAAGTTCTTACGCTCTTGCAAGCGGCAAGCATTTCCGACCCACGAAGTTCTGAGCGCGGTGTGTTCATAGACCAAGAGCTACAAATTTTTTACAATGAGCTCGTCTCAAAAGGCAAACAAAACATCCAAGAAGCGTATAAAGCTGGCGTTGCAATAGAAGAAAAAGATATAGCAGACATATCAAAACAGCTCGAGACAGCCACCGACCCATCGGTTATAAGTACCCTAGGGCGACTACGTAATGCCTCAGAAAACCACTTACGTGCTTTCAACCGACAACTTTCCCGCTACTAGACCGAACTGACATCTGCTACAATAACGCGGTAAGCCATAAGCGTTATGAAAAAGCCCGCGCATACGTCTCATTTGACCTCCGACCAAGTTTTTACTAAAACGGTAGAAATGCCCGCTGTTATTCTCGATAAATCTGTGTCAGCTAGTACCGGACTTATTCAAAAACTTCCTGGCAAAGACGCCGGCCAAAGGGCCAAAAACTACTGGCACGCCCTAGGACCGGGCCTCACCACGGGCGCCAGCGATGATGACCCATCAGGTATAGCCACCTACAGCCAAGCTGGCGCAGGCCATGGTTTTGGGTTTTTGTGGCTCAGCCTATGGACTTTCCCGCTCATGAGCGTTGTCCAAGAAATGTGCGCTCGCATCGGCATGGTAACAGGCAGGGGGCTAGCGGGCAACATTCGGACCCATTTTTCGGCACGCATGCTCAAGTTTGTCACCCTCCTTTTGTTTGCGGCCAACGCATTTAACATTGGAGCTGACCTAGGAGCTATGGCAAAAGCCGTACAACTACTTCAGCCGAACTTATCCTTTGGCTTGATTGTGGTGGGTTTTGCGGTGCTCAGCTTGCTGCTTCAGGTTTTTACCCCCTACGAAAGGTATGCAAAATACTTAAAATGGCTGGCGCTGGTACTACTTAGCTACATTGTCTCTGCGCTACTAGCCCATATAAATTGGCAGGAGGCTATAAAAGCCGCTTTTATCCCGAACGTAAGTATTAACAGAGACAGCTTGCTGCTCATTTGCGCCATACTAGGTACCACCATTTCGCCGTATTTATTTTTTTGGCAAACCTCACAAGAAGTCGAGGAAGATATTTTACACGGCAAAACCACCCTTAGGCAGCGCCAAAGCGCCACTGCCCCTGCTCAAATTAAGCGCATGCGCATAGACGTATGGAGCGGCATGTTTTTAAGCAACCTTGTCATGTTTTTCATTATCGCCGCTTGCGGCTGGGTGTTGTTCCCGCACGGTATTACCAACATAAACACCGCTGCTCAAGCCGCCGAAGCACTGCGCCCATTTGCGGGTGATGCCACGTACTATTTATTTGCACTGGGCATCATTGGCACAGGGCTGCTGGCCATACCCGTTCTGGCCGGCAGTAGCAGCTATGCCATTGCCGAAAGTCTGCGCTGGAAGGGCAGTTTGCATAGCCCCCTCAAGCAAGCGCATGCTTTTTACGGCATTATTATTCTTTCGATGCTAGTAGGGCTAAGCCTAAACTTTGTGGGTCTTGACCCTATAAAAGCACTTATTTATTCGGCAGCGGCGAATGGTATAGTTGCGCCTTTTGTGTTGTTTTTTATCGTAAAACTTTCGAGCAACAAAAAGGTCATGGGCCACTGGGTCAATCGGCGCAGCACCACCGCCATTGGCTGGCTAACAACCTGCATGATGGCCGCCGCCGGCCTCGCCGCCCTATGGTCGCTGTTCTAGGGTAGGTCTCGGAAGCAGCGCAACATTTAATTCAATTGTCGCATTTCGGGCAAAGAGAATCCTTCGACGTATGCTCAGGATGAAAGGTATTAGAGACATGAGTCAAGAGACAAGAGTGCGGCCGTAGGCCGCTGGAGAATGGTCGCTTTAGCGACATAGCTAGTGGTGGCCATGCGTAGGCTCCTGGCTCTAGATGTTGTCGGGTTTTACAACTTCCGTCAGGCGGCACGAGTTGTTTGACGAGTTAGTATGCTGCCAGTGGCAGAATGCTAAGGAGGAGTTCTCGTGTCGGTTGTAAAAACGAGCAATATCTGACCAAGAGGTGGAGT
>JBATSO010000019.1:0-4750 GCA_049293335.1 Saccharimonadales bacterium (SeqCode) | reverse complement strand
CAAGTACAAATAAACCAAGCCCTGACCGCCGCCACTGGCAAAAAGGTCGTTCTGCTAGCTGGTACCTACACCATAGACGCGAGCATCTCCATCCCGAACAACACTACCCTGAGCGGTATAGGACAAGGCACCCTCATTACCATCCCGAACGCCCTCAACGTTGACTTCAGTGCCATCGTAAATACTGACACCACCACGGGTACCAACATCACCCTGCGAGACCTCAAGCTCGACGGCAACAAAGCCAACCAAAGTGGTGCTGTTAGTATGGCTGGTGTAGACTTCAACAACATGGGCGGTGGCAGTGGCGCAACCGCTCGGCAGGGAGCACGCATTACCAATGTACAGGCGAATAACTGGTATGGTATTGGCGGTTTTAATTGTCAGACAGGCAGTGGTATTTGCTTGTTCTTATCCTCCAATAACACCCTCACCGGCAACACCGTGCAGGGGAATAGCAACGGCATCTCCCTCTCCTCCTCCTCTAACAACACCCTCACCGGCAACACCGTGCAGGGGAATAGCTACGGCATCCACCTCTTCTCCTCCTCCAATAACACCCTCACCGGCAACACCGTGCAGGGGAATAGCGTCTATGGCATATCCCTCTCCTCCTCCTCTAACAACACCCTCACCGGCAACACCGCGCAGGGGAATAGCGTCTATGGCATATCCCTCTCCTCCTCTTCTAACAACACCATCGGCTCCAATAAACTTCACGACAATGGCGGCGCGACCAACAACAGCGGTATCTACTTGAATGCCTCTGACTCTAACACCATCACCGGCAACGACCTCACCGATACCAGTTGTACGACAACCTGTTATGCGATTGATATTACCGCAAGTGCTACTAAAAACTACCTCGAAGCCAACCGTTTCAGTGGCTCTCCTGCCAATGCCGCTAGCATCAATGACCTCGGTACAGGTACCATATACGCTGGCCAGCAGAAAAACTCTACCACAAGTATAAACTCAGATGTTTCTGACTTTTTGTTCAGAGGTTCGGCTAACTCCACCACCGCCTTCAACATCCAAAACGCCAGTGGCGTGAGTGTTATGAACATAGACACCACCAACGGTGAACTAGAACTGGGTAATTACAATGGTGGCACTAGTCCTGTGGCCGGGAAGATTGTTCTAGCCACCACTGCCAACGCCAACACTGTCACCCTAGCCTCTGCTGCTCAAACAGGTAGCTACACCCTGAGCATTCCAGCCCTCACCGCCAATGCAGATATATGTACCAGCCTTAACAACTGTAGCAACCTTACCTCTACCAGTGGTATCCAAAACCAAAACACCATCCAACAATCCACCAGCAACTTCTGGATCTCTGGCACGGGCCGAGCTGATACCTCCGTCCTCACTCCTACCCTAGACACAGCTACTGCCACCATATTGAACATCGGCACCACCACGGCTACCTCGCTGCTGCTTGGTAGGACGACGACTACTACCACTGTGCAGGGAAGTCTGACGGTTGGTGCGAGCGCTGGTACGGGCACATTCATGAACAATGGCGCTACCATTAACACCGAAAAAACCTACGGTAACTTTGCCGCAGGTGGTGCTATAGATACCGCCGCCAACTCAGTCGATAAGTACACCTACTTTAGCGTTGCTCAGACAACCACAGGCCAGACCATTACCTTGCCAACTCCAACCACAAACCCAACTAGTGTGTTTGGCCGTATCATTCATGTGAGCAACATTGGTAGCGCTAGCTTTACTATTGGTGGTTCGCTCATCCTTCCTGGCTACACCGCCACCTTCGTGTGGAGTAACACGGATGGTGCTGCGGCTGGTGGCGAAACCTGGCAGTACGCTGGCGACGGCGGCGGGTCAGGCAGCTACATACAGAACCAAACCGCTACGACTCAAACGGGCGGCTTTAACATCAATGGTGCCGGTACACTCGGAGGCCTCCTAACGGCAAATGCTGGCCTGACCGTGACGGGCGGGGCTATAAATCTGAATACTGCGAGCAATTTCGCCGTAAACATCGCCAGCACCAGCAACACCGTTGCCGTAAACATCGGTAATAGCGCAAATGTAACCAACATTGGCTCAAACGCTACCTACCTGGGCACTTCTGGTGGTGCTATTGTGCTGACAGCTGCTGCCCAGAGTGGCGCGGCGGCAGGCAATAACCTGACTATCAAAGCTGGTGCCGGTGGCACGGGCAACCAAAATGGCGGTACTCTGACACTATCTGGCGGGGACAAATCTGGTACGGGTGTACTGGGTCTGGTCAGCCTGAATCCGACGGCCTTTGCTTCTTCGGCGACGCAGGTGTACGGCACGACTGGTGTCAATACGCTCGCGGCGGGCTTTGTCGACAATTACAGCACCATACCGGCAACCGCCAGCGTCACTGGCGTGACTATGGTCATACCAGACCCAGCGCTTAATACTACCGTGGGACGTATTTTGTACGTGTCGGCTACCAGCGCTTCGCAGGACTTTACGCTGCGGCTCAACAGCACGCGTGCCAAGATAGACATCAACCTCAAGGCGAATAGCACGGCGACGCTCATTTGGAACGGCACTGACTGGACCGCGGCTGGGGCGAGCAGCGCCACCGACCTCCAGGCCGCCTACAACAACACCCAGACGGCAGCGGGTGGGGCAGAGATTGTCCTGAACTCTGCCAACGCCGGTGCCGGACTGACCATTCGTAACAGCGGCACACCGATCACTGGCGCACTCTTTGAAGTTCAAAGCTCCATTGCCGCTAACCTCTTTTCGGTAAATAACAGTACCACCGAGTATGCTCTGAACGGTGGCGCTGAAAGCGCTACATTTACCGGCAACTGGGCGGCTATCGGCGCCGCGACAGTCAGCCAAAATACGACGCTGAGTAATGTTGCAAGCGGTCTTGCGTCGGTAAATGCGAGCATAAGTGGTGCCGGGCAGGGCGCAAAAGATACGCTGTCAACTTCGCTGCCAGCTGGGGTGTATGTAGTGTCATTTGCTGCCAAAGTCGCCGCAGGCACAAACACATTCAATGCTTGGTACAGCAACAATGGTACCGCCCAGACGGCTACTTGCGATTCATCGCTCACCGGCACGGGGTACACTATAACCCAAAACTTCCCCGTTACGACCAGCTGGACGAAAGTATCATGCTTCATAACTGTGCCTGCTGGCGCAACTTCCTCAAACGCAATATTGATTGCAAACACCGCCAATGCCAGCTTTTACATTGATAACCTGAGTGTTATTTCGAATGCCGCCGGCACGACCCCAGCAAACGTTCAGATAGGTGGTGGTACTACAGGTGGCCAGCCCACACTGTTCACGCTTGATCAGTTTGCTGGCCCGCCCATGACCACCGATACAGCCGCCTACTATGGCTCTATGTACTACGACACCACCAAAAATGCTATTCAGTGCTACCAGAAAGCCGATACGAGCGGTGTATGGGGAGCCTGTGGTAGCGCACCAGATGACATCATATCAATGACACCCGAGTACACAGGCGCAGTGTTAAATGGCTCTGGGGTAGGTACGATGACGGCTGACTTCTGCGGTAATATTGGCAGCTCGACACTACAGGTGAACACCAATCTTTGTTCAACCGTCGGAGAGGCGCGTAACTTTTATCGCTGGACATCTCCTCAGGCTACCGCACAGACGTATGGCATATATGTCACGTACCGCTTGCCGTCTACGTTCAAATCATTCAAAGCTGGCACAATGAGCCTAACAGGTTTGATCGACAGCACCTCAAACGCCGGGGTGACATACTCGGTATTCCGCAAGGCGGTAGGCGGTGGAATTACCCAGTGTAGCGCAGATACGACAAATATTAGCAGTGCGAATACCTGGACGGCCAAGGGGCCCGCAACAGATATTACGGCGAGTTCTTGTGCGGCGGGCGGTGCAAGTGCTTTTGTGGCGGGCGATACGCTTATTATTCGGATAAACGTGAGTGCTCAGAGCAATGCCAACGCCTATGTAGAAAACTTAACCTTCCAGTACAGCAACAAGTAGGAAACATGTATATGAAAACTTTATTACTCTCTCAATCTGTCAAAGCCACTCGGGCGGGACCTAGTGGCGGTAGCACTGCGTGGGAGCCTCCATGGTATTCATGCAGCGAAAAAACACAAACAAAAATATCTCAAACACAAAATCAAACAAACAAATATCAAAGGAAGAAAATATGAAAAAGGAACGCAAACGACAAGACGACCGAGTGTTGAAGCGCTTGCCTCAAAACGAGCGCCGCAAGCAAGTGCGGTTACGTCGCCAAATCATGAGCGACCCATTGTTTACGCTCGCGTAAGCAGTCACGCAAGGGGTTGAAGCTCTAAAAACAAACACAAAAACTCGCAGCAAAATCCCAGGTTGGTTGCCTGGGATTTTGCAAGAAAGTGAGTGTTTTTGAAGCAGTAAATATTGACATTACATATACATTGTCATATACTCGTATAGTGAAGTACATTGATTGGAGCGACGAAAAGGATGCCCTTCTAAAAATAGAACGTGGAGTTGGTTTTGCAGATGTACTCACGGCTATCGAAATGGGCGGCTTGCTTGCTGATATGCAACACCACAGTTCGGTCTATCGACACCAAAGGATATTTATTATACGTATTCTGGGCTACGCATACGTCGTGCCGTATGTCGAAGACGAAGAAAAGGTCTTCTTGAAAACGATTATTCCCAGCCGAGTAGCAACCAGAAAGTATATAAAAGGAGATACAGTATGAATGATTATGATTTACCAAAAGACGAGCTG